>JANXTN010000376.1 GCA_025352435.1 Ferruginibacter sp.
CTTAAAAGGTTTTGGTGCAGAAGGAATGACAGCAGGAATAATAGCGGCAGGAGCCATCTTGCATTATCTAAAAGATACTGAGCATCCGAACCTTCAACACATAACATCTCTCCAAAGAATAAATAAAGAAGAGCATTTGTGGATGGATCGTTTTACGATAAGAAATTTAGAATTAATTTCTACAAATGAAAATAGCAGTCTTTTTAAAACACTTAACAATACCGTCTCACCGATGGGCGCAAGGCTGATGAAGAGATGGATGTTGATGCCATTAAATGACCTCATTAAAATAAATGAAAGGTTACATGCTGTTGAATTTTTTATAAAAGAAACAGATGTTAGGTTACAAATAAGTAAACATATAAAACTGGCGGGTGATGTTGAAAGACTTGCTGCAAAAGTGCCCTTAAAAAAAATTAATCCGAGAGAAGTTTTACAGGTGGCAAAAGGTTTGCAGCAGACAGAAGAAATTAAAAAAATCTGCTCATCTACTTCAAATACCTATCTAAAAAGATTGGGTGATTCGCTAAACTGTTGTCATTACATTTTAGAAAAAATTCTTTCACAAATTAATGAGAACCCACCTGCTATTGCAAGTAAAGGTGGTTTAATTGCCACAGGTATTCACGCAGAGCTAGATGAGTTGCGAAACATTGCAAGTGGGGGTAAAAATTACTTACTGGAGCTGCAACAAAAAGAAGCCATCAACACAGGAATTTCTTCTCTAAAAATAAGTTTCAATAATGTTTTTGGTTATTATTTAGAAGTCACAAATCTACACAAACCAAAAGTACCTGAGACGTGGATAAGAAAGCAAACACTTGCAAATGCTGAAAGATATATTACTCCTGAACTGAAAGTTTATGAAGAAAAAATAATTGGCGCTGAGGATAAAATAAACCAAATAGAGCAACAACTTTTTCAAGAGTTACTAAACGAATTACAGGATTACATTGCTCCCATGCAGGTGAACGGACATGTGATGGCAGCGCTTGATTGTCTTGCCTGTTTTGCGAACAATGCTTTGCAGTACAATTATAAAAAACCGGAGCTTCACGATGGGTTTGAAATGCTGCTGAGAGACAGCAGGCATCCAGTTATAGAGCGGAATTTGCCGCAAGGGGAAAGCTATATTAGTAATGATATAGAATTGGATAATACTACTAATCAGCTCATCATTCTTACAGGACCAAATATGAGCGGTAAGAGTGCTATTCTTAGGCAAACAGCACTCATCACTTTGATGGCTCACATGGGAAGTTTTGTTCCGGTTTCATCTGCAAAAATTCCTTTGACTGATAAAATTTTTACAAGGGTAGGAGCATCGGATAATATCACCGGAGGTGAAAGTACTTTTATGGTGGAGATGAATGAAACGGCAAGCATTATCAACAATCTCACAGGACGCAGTTTAATCTTGTTGGATGAAATCGGAAGAGGAACTTCCACCTACGATGGTATTTCAATAGCATGGAGCATTGCGGAATTCTTACATCAATCACCTCACAGTCCTAAAACATTGTTTGCAACACATTACCATGAATTGAATGAACTGGAAAACAAATTCGAACGCATAAAAAACTTTCACATAACAAATAAAGAAGTTGGCAATAAAATTATTTTTCTGCGAAAGCTTGCACCGGGCGGAAGTATTCACAGCTTTGGTATACATGTGGCTCGCATGGCAGGTATGCCACCTGTATTGATTGATAGAGCAAACGAGATATTATTGTTGTTAGAAGAGAAAAATAAAGATGGAAATGAAACGCAAACAACAGATGACATAAAAAAGAAAATGAAACAACTGGCGATGCCCAAAATGCAGTTAAATATCTTTGATGCTCATTCACTCACGTTTGAAGAAATAAGATCTATGTTAGACACTGTAGACATTAACAGACTTACGCCTGTAGAAGCTTTGCTAAAACTACAGGAAATAAAATCCAAGATTAAATAAATAAAGTTATAGTTCGCAATGTTTGTACTGCAACTAGAAGCTCCTTAAAGAAATGAGTAATTCCGATATTATTTGCAATAATTTTATACTAATTGTTTCCTAAATATTAACATTCGGTTGATAACAATAAAATAATGTGCAAGCCTTTACGTTATTTTTGTACTAACCACAATACACGCATGCATGCAATTTGCTAAAGGAAAACTTCTTGCAATAGGCGGGGCTGAAGATAAAGGCACTGACCTTGAAACGGGCCTGATTCACCGAAATAATTTAAACTTTTTTGAGCTTGGAATTCTGAGAAGAATTGTGGAGGAAATTGGCGGGCATGAAAAGCGAATTGAGGTAGTTACTACAGCAAGTATGATTCCTATTGAGGTTGGTGAAAACTATCTCAATGCATTCGGAAAAATTGGTTGCAAAGAAATTGGATTGATGCACATTCGTAACCGTGCAGATGCTATGAAAGACGAATACATTGAACGTCTTAGGAAATGTGACGCTATAATGTTCAGTGGCGGTAACCAACTTCGATTAACAAGTACTTTTGGAGGTACCCAGTTTTTGCAAATTGTTTTGGAAAGATACAATGAGGAAGAAAATTTTCTTGTAGCAGGAACTTCTGCCGGGGCAATGGCTATGAGCAATACAATGATCTACGAAGGCAATGCGGCTAAAGCCCATTTAAAGGGCGAAGTAAAAATTACCACCGGTCTTGGTTTTATGGACGACGTAATTTTTGATTCCCATTTTGAAAAACGTGGTCGCTTTGGAAGACTTGCACAAGCTGTTGCTGCAAATCCATCGTGCATTGGTATTGGCCTCGGAGAAGATACAGGTTTTTTAATTATTGATGGCAACAGAATGGAAGCTATCGGCAGCGGACTTGTAGTTATTTTAGATGGTCATGATATTCGCCACAGCAACATTGCAGATATTCCTGATGGCTGCCCCATCAGCATAGAAAATATGCGTGTACATTTTCTTGAAAAGGGCAACGGTTACATGGCCATTGAAAGAATTTTTATTCCCGAAGTGTTTGAAGGTGCCGTGACAAATAAGCAGGTTGATGTTGAATAATATCTCTACTTTATTAGTATCCTTTTAATAAACTAAACAACTTCAAACAGATAATAACTTTTTTTCCCTTTTTTTACCAATAAAAATTTGTTGTGTAACAGCATATGTTTTGTAGGTATGGATTTTGGGTCGTCAGCTTTTTTTCTGTTTATACTTACCCCACCTGATAAAATCATTTTTTTTGCTTCCCCTTTGCTTGTAAAAATTCCTGCGTCCGTAAGTAGGGTTGCTAGATCGATCCCCGTTTCAAAATCATTTTTTACAATGGTTGTTTTTGTAATTCCATCTATTGCATTCAACTCCTTTTCAGATAAATTTTCTGCCGCAGCATGCTGAGCTGAAAACAGTTTTTCTGTTGTGTCAATGGCTTTTAAAAATTCTTCCTGTCCATGCACAAAAACGGTAATTTCCTCCGCAAGTTTTTTTTGCAATAATCTTTTACCTGCATCTTTTTTGTGCAAAGCATTTAATTCTTCTATTTCATTTTTCGGTAAAAAAGTAAATATTTTGATCCAGCTTGCTGCATCTTCATCTGAGGCGTTTAACCAAAACTGATAGAATTTAAAGGGTGAAGTTTTTTCTGCATCTAACCAAACATTCCCTTGTTCTGACTTTCCAAATTTTGTTCCGTCAGCTTTTTTTATAAGTGGGCAAGTAAAAGCAAATGCTTCACCACCGGTTTTTCTTCTTATCAATTCTGTACCGGTAACGATGTTTCCCCATTGGTCGCTGCCGCCCATTTGCAATTTGCAGTTCATATTTTTATATAGCCAATAAAAGTCATAACCCTGCACAAGCTGGTATGTAAATTCTGTAAACGACATTCCATTTTCGCCTTCAAGTCTTTTCTTCACACTGTCTTTGGCCATCATATAATTTACAGTAATGTGCTTGCCGGCATCTCTTATGAAATTTAAAAACGAAATTCCTTTAAACCAATCGTAGTTGTTTACCATCACAGCACAATTGGGTGTAGCCTCATTAAAATCTAAAAATTTATATAATTGTGTTTTAACTCCTTCAACGTTTTTATTCAAAGTTTCTTCACTTAACATATTTCTTTCTTCACTTTTTCCGCTGGGGTCGCCCACCATTCCTGTTGCGCCACCTACCAATGCATAGGGTTTGTGACCTGCTTTTTGTAAATGAACCAATAACAAAATGGGAACAAGGCTGCCAATGTGTAAGCTGTCTGCTGTAGGATCAAACCCAATATATGCAGATGTAATTTCTTTGTTCAGTTGCTCTTCGGTGCCCGGCATTATATCCTGCAGCATTCCACGCCATTGTAATTCTTCTAAAAATACATTCATTGAGCTAATATTTTGGCAAAAATAAGGTTGTAAAATTGAATGCTGATGCCGGTTTTTTACGGGCTGAGTTTTAAGACTATTCAAAAAATATAAATCATAAAGTAATTTTACATCTGATATTGTACAGATTTTTATTTTAAACCTCACTTTGTTAGATGCCATAATACCCGGAATCAGCCTATTTCGTATATTTGAAGTATAACTTTTTATTTCGAGATGCAGTACACTTTTTTAATATTTAAAACGTTTACTTGAGTGCATTGGGTTTTTTAAATTATAATATTGTCACTATGAGGAAAAGCATTTTTGCTTCTTTATCAGTTTTTCTTTTGCTTTCTGTTTCAGGCGTTGCGCAATTCAGAAAATATTCGAACGAGTTTTTAAATATTGGGGCAGGAGCTCGGGGCTTAGGCATGGGAAGTGCACAGGCTGCATCTGTAAACGATGCCACAGCAGGGTATTGGAACCCTGCAGGTTTGGCAGAAGTTAAAGACAACATTGATGCAACCATTATGCATGCGGAATATTTTAGTGGCATTGCAAAATACGATTACGCAGCAGTGGCAGTACCGGTGCAGGATAACAAACGCACTGTTGGTTTTTCATTGCTTCGCTTTGCAGTTGATGATATACCTAATACACTTTTTCTTGTAGAGCCTGACGGGAGCATCAACTATAATAATATTAAAACTTTTTCTTCGGCAGATTATGCGTTTTTAATGTCTGTAGCGCAAAAAATTAAAGAAAATGATAAGTATGTTTTAAATGCAGGAATAAATGCAAAAGTAATTTACAGGAAGGTTGGAAAATTTGCAAATGCATGGGGTTTCGGTTTAGATGCAGGTTTACAGATGAGAGGCGAAAAATGGAATGTTGGTTTGGTGGCAAAAGATCTGACTACCACATTCAATGCCTGGGCTTTTAAGTTTTCTGACAAAGAAAAGGAAGCACTTTATCTCACCAAAAATGATATACCTGTAAAATCAACCGAGCTTACAGCTCCAAGGTTGATACTTGGTGGAGCATACAAGTTTGATATCGGCTCTAATTTCAAATTACTTACAGAAGCCAATGTTGATGTGACTTTTGATGGGAAAAGAAATACAGCTTTTAGTGGAAACACGGTAAGTGCTGATCCACATATAGGTTTGGAAGGCGCAATAAAAGATGTTTTTTTTGTAAGAGCAGGCGTTACAAATTTTCAAAAGGCATTGTCGGATGGGGATACTTTAAACCAAAAGAAAGTATGGATTTACCAACCGAGTTTAGGTGCAGGTTTTAAGATAAAAAATGTAAATATTGATTATGCTTTTACCAATCTTGCTAATCAAAATAATCCACTGTACACACATGTAATTTCACTTAGAATCAATTTTGGTAAGAAAAATGATGAATAGTGGTTTTATAAACTGAATAATATGATTAAAAATTTTTTACTCCCATTTCTGCTATTATTTGCCCTAGTTTCTCAGGCGCAATTCAATAACAGTTGGATCGATTATAACAAAACTTATTATAAGTTTAAACTTGCAACAGACAACATCACTCGCATTCCTCAATCAACTATTGCAGCAGCAGGACTAGCAACTGTAAATGCTGATAATTTTCAGCTTTGGAAAAACGGGCAGCAGGTGAGAATATTTACTTCTATAACAGGCACTGTATTGGGAAGTGCTGATTTTATTGAGTTTTGGGGAGAAATGAATGATGGTAAAGCTGATGCCCCTTTGTATAAGGAGCCGCAATTTCAACTAGCAGACAGGTACAGTTTGGAAACTGATACAGCCACATATTTTCTTACAGTAAATACAACAGGGGTAAACTTACGATATGTGAGTACAACTAATGCATCACCAAGTGCTGCTACGCCTGACGCATATTTCATGCGCAGTATCGATCTTTTTTACAAAGCAAATTTAAACCGGGGATACGCATTGGATCTTGGGGAATATGTTTATTCTGCAGCTTATGATAATGGTGAAGGATTTACAACAAATGACAATAATGTCAATTCACCATTTATGGAAACGTTTAGTGGTCTTAATGTTTATGCAGCCGGCCCCGCAAACAGTCTTTCAGTGAGAGCAAAAGTTTTTTCAAATACAGATAATATACAAAGAACAATTAACCTTAAAGTTTTTGGAAATACAATTTCTTCTGTTTTGACGAGCAATACTACGCAGGCTGTATTTAATGCAACCAACCAACCTTTAAGTTATTTACAAAACACTTCGTCTGCTACGGTTTCAGTTTCAAATAGCAATTTATCAAACCCTGCTATAACAGATAGGTTTGTGGTGGCTACCGTTGGAATTACATATCCTTCAACATTTAATTTTAATAATACCAAGTCATTTTCTTTTGAACTTGCTTCATCAGCCACAGGAAATAATATTGTGATTGATAATTTTAATTTTGGAACCGCTGCACCAGTTTTATACGACGTAAATAATGGCAAACGATATGTAGGAGACATTACTTCTACAGCAGGCAAAGTAAAATTTGTTTTACCGGCATCCACCGATGCTGTTAGAAAATTTATTTTAAACAATATTGAATCTCCCAACATTGCGTCAGTAAATAGCATTACAACTAAAAGTTTTATTGATTACAATACTGCAACTACAAGAGGAGATTATATCATTATCAGCAATCCTGTTTTATATAATGATGGTAGTGGTGTAAATAATGTGGAGCAATACCGAGCCTACAGGGCTACAGCTAATGGGGGCGGGTTTAATGCTAAAACTTTTGATATCAATGAATTGACAGATCAGTTTGGGTTTGGTATAAAATCTCATCCGGATGCCATAAGAAATTTTATAAGGTTTATGGATGTTCAGTATCCTGTAAAACCAAAATTTATTTTCATTATTGGAAGGGGTGTAACATACCAGGGGAAACGGCCTCAGGAAAGTAACCCAATAGCGGCACAACTCGATTTGGTAGGTACTTTCGGATGGCCTGCGTCAGATAACTTATTGGTTGCTCAGCCGGGTACAACTGTACCTATCACACCTGTAGGAAGATTAGGTGCAATTACTGGGACAGAAGTAGGAATTTATTTCCAAAAAGTATCGCAATATGAGCAGGCACAAAGAACACAAAGTCCAACGATAGCAGAGAAGGGATGGATGAAAAATTTCATTCACATTGTGGGTGGTAAAACTGAAGGGGAAAGTTTATTGCTGGGATCATACATGGATCAGAATAAAGTCATAGCAGAAGATACTCTGTATGGCGCAAAAGTAGAAACATTTAGAAAAACATCTGTTGCAACAATACAGCAGGCAAGTAGTGAAAGAATTACGCAATTGTTTGATGAAGGCATAGGATTTTTAGGATATTTTGGGCACTCATCGGCTACCACTTTTGAATTTAATATCAGTAATCCTGAAAACTATAACAACACCGGAAAGTATCCTTTTTTTAATGTGAGTGGTTGTATCGCCGGAGATTTTTTTAGTTATGATCCTAAAAGGCTAACTACGCTTGCGACACTATCTGAAAAGTATACATTCGCTAACCAAAGAGGCAGTATTGGTTTTCTGGCAGATACACATTTCGGAGTTCCCTTTGCCTTGAATAATTACAACAACAGATTTTATAGAAATTTTTCGCAGTTAATGTACGGGTCTACAGTAGGTCAGCAATTAAAAGATGTAAATGCTTTTCTTGGTGGAAATAATCCCGCTGTTGATTACCTTACCAGAATACATTTAGAAGAAATAAATTTAAATGGTGACCCCGCTGTTAAAATCAACGCTTTCCCAAAAGCAGATTATGTCATAGAAGATCAATCAGTCGTGATATCCCCAAATATTATAACAGTAGCAGATCCCTCATTTAATGTAAAAGTAAATATGAGGAATATCGGCAAAGCTGTAGGAGATTCAATAAGGGTTTCTATAAAAAGATTATTGCCTAATACAACAGTTCCTCTAACTATAAAAGATACTTTGATACCAGGTATTAGATATGCTGATAGTTTGAATTTAAATGTTCCCATAAACCCTTCCACAGACAATGGTTTAAATAAAATAATTGTTGAATTGGATTGGACAAATAAAGTCAATGAAATTTATGAAACTAATAATAAGATTACCAAAGATGTATTCATATTTGAGAATACATTAAGTCCGGTTTTTCCTTATAATTTCTCTATTGTAAACAATCAAAACATTACTTTTTCTGCCAGCACTGCAAATCCATTAATAGGGCAAAGTAATTATGCAATGGAATTAGATACTACTGAGTTATTTAATTCTCCTTTCAAAAAAACATATAATGTAAACAGTGTCGGTGGGGTAATTCAATTTACTCCAAACAATCTAACTTTTACAGATAGTACTGTGTATTATTGGAGGACAGCGGTAGTGCCTGCAACAGGAACAACGATCTGGAACAATGCTTCATTTATTTATTTAGCAGGTGGTACACCAGGTTTTAATCAGTCGCATTATTTTCAAAAACAAAAAAGTGGATATAATTCCAATATCTTTTTAAGTAGTAGTAGAGATTTAAAATTTACAACTGTTAATACTTCATTGAATGTTGCAACTGGAAACTTTCCTCCTAATGATTATCCTCAAACCAACGTTAATTTAGGCGCTTTTAATATCAGTAGTTGGGGAACAAGATTTAATACTTTCCAGTTTACTGTTCTAAACGGAATTACAGGATCTGTAATTAAAAATGCCCCGGGAGGATTATACGGGAGTAATGCACCGAGTGTGAGTAACCCAAGATTAAACCAATTTGAGTTCTTTTTTGGTGACGTGACTAACCGAAATAAAATTGTAGATTTTTTAAACCTTATGCCCAATGATGCAGTGATTATAATGTATCCGTTATTAAATAACAATTCTATAAATTCTTACATAAACGATTGGCAAACTGATCCAACTTCCACTCCATCACCCAATCTATACAACAAATTAAAAGGTTATGGTTTTACAATGCTCGATTCTTTTTATAGAAACAGGGCAATGATTTTTAAATTTAGTAAAGATGGATCTACACCATCTTTTCAAAAAGTAGGAAATACAAAAGAAGAAATTATAAGTGCTGAAATCCCAATTACCCTGTCGAATGTGAATGGAGTAGTAACCTCACCTGTTTTTGGCCCTGCTAAAGCATGGGATCAATTTCACTGGAGGGGTAATTCAATAGATTCTCCTAATAGAGATTCTATAAGTTTTGAAATAATTGGAATAACGCCAACAGGAACAGAATCTTTATTGTACTCAATAGATTCAACCCAAAAGGATTTTAATATTTCCGGAATAAACGCTGTGAATTACCCTTACATTAAGGTAAGGTTTATTACAGTCGATAGTTTAAAGGGAACTCCATATCAGTTAAGATATATCAGAATAAACTATACCCCGGTGCCAGAAGGCGCAGTAGCCCCCAATATTAAATTTACTATGAAAGATACTGTAGAAGCGGGTGAACCCATTGCTTTTTGTGTTGCGTTTAAAAATATAAGTAACATTAAGTTTGACAGCTTAATGAAAATTAATCTAAGAATAAAAACAGCAAATAATTTCGACAGCGTTATCAATATTCCCCCAGGGAAAATTTTATTGGCAGGAGATACATTAGTGGCATCTTATTCGATACCGTCGGAAAAGTATCCGGGGAAAAATACTCTGTTTATAGAATTTAACCCTATTAATTATCAACCTGAGCAGTACCATTTTAATAATTTCCTTTACAAGGATTTCTTTGTAAAGTCAGATGTGTTTAATCCTTTATTAGATGTTACGTTCGATGGTGTTCATATTTTGAGTAGAGATATAGTTGCTTCCAAACCCAATATATTAATTAAGCTAAAAGATGAGAGCAGATTTTTTGCTTTAAAAGACACATCGTTAATTAAAGTTCAGTTACGTTATCCGGATCAAACATTAAGAACTTTTAATTTTGGAGATACACTCCGTTTTATTCCTGCAAATTTGAGTACCGGAGAAAATGCGGCTAACATTGAGTTTAAGCCGTTTTTGCTTAAAGATGGCGAGTATGAGTTGATTGTATCCGGAAAAGATATGTCTGGCAATGTTGCAGGTGCCTTAAGTTATAGAACAGTATTTACCGTCATTAATAAATCAATGATCAGTGAATTACTTAACTATCCCAATCCATTCACAACTTCTACAGCATTTGTTTTTACGCTTACCGGCAGCCAGATTCCTCAGAATATGCGCATACAGATTCTGACAATAACTGGCAAAGTTGTAAAGGAAATTACAAAAGAAGAACTGGGGGCGATTCACATTGGAAGAAACATTACAGATTATAAATGGGATGGCACTGATATGTATGGACAAAAATTAGCTAACGGGGTTTACATTTATAGAGTGATTACAAACCTCAATGGAAAATCATTTGAAAAATACAAAGTAGAAGGCGACGATACAAACAAGTATTTTAATAAAGGATACGGTAAGATGTATCTGATGCGATAATCTTTGATTTACAATAATGAAGCCCTGCCTTTGCGGGGCTTTTTTTATACTTTTACAAAAAATAGAAATGGCTAAAATTGGGATCAACATTGCGACCGGCAGTTTACAAAAAGAAGAGATTATTGTGGGCATAGATCTTGGCACAACAAACAGCCTTATTGCTATCATTCATCCTGAAACAAACAAACCAACAGCTTTAAAGGAACATAACAGTACCTCTTTAGTTCCCTCTGTAGTATATTTTAATAATAGCGGAGATGCTGTGGTGGGCGAGGAAGCAAAACCATTTTTAATTTCGGATCCTGAAAGAACTATTTTTTCTGCAAAGAGATTGCTCGGAAAAAATTACGATGATATTAAAAACAATGCATCTTTTTTCTCTTACAAAATAATTGAAGATGATGTGAATAAACCAGTAAAAATAAAAGTTGACGAAAAGTTTTATTCACCTGTAGACTTATCAGGGCTTATTTTGAAAGAGCTTAAAGCCAGAGCAGAACACATTCTCAAGACGCCGGTAAACAAAGCTGTAATAACTGTACCTGCATATTTTAATGATGCTCAAAGGCAAG
>JANXTN010000131.1 GCA_025352435.1 Ferruginibacter sp.
TCATACAAAACCTTTTGAGAAAGGTATTTCATATGTAGATTTTGCACCCGATCGTGTAGCAATGCAGGATGCTACGGCGCAAATGGCATTGCTTCAGTTCATGCAAAGTGGAAGAACAACCGTTGCTGTACCAAGTACAGTGCATTGCGATCATCTGATAGAAGCTAAAGACAACAGCAAAACGGATCTTGACAGAGCAGTGCACGAAAGCAGCGAGGTTTACGATTTTCTTTCTTCGGTTTCAAACAAATACGGAATTGGTTTTTGGAAACCAGGTGCAGGAATTATTCACCAGGTAGTATTGGAAAACTATGCTTTCCCGGGTGGGATGATGATCGGCACGGATAGCCATACAGTAAATGCCGGTGGCCTTGGAATGATTGCAATTGGTGTGGGTGGTGCAGATGCCTGTGATGTAATGGCCGGGCTTGCATGGGAATTAAAAATGCCAAAGTTGATTGGTGTAAAACTCACAGGAAAATTAAATGGCTGGACATCAGCAAAAGATGTAATATTAAAGGTAGCAGGCATACTTACTGTAAAAGGTGGTACCGGTGCAGTAGTTGAATACTTTGGTGAAGGTGCTACCAGCATGAGTTGTACAGGTAAAGGAACTATTTGTAATATGGGCGCTGAAATCGGTGCTACTACTTCTACTTTTGGTTATGATGAAAGTATGAGTCGCTACCTCTCTGCAACAGGTCGTGCAGAAATTGCTGCAATGGCAGACAACATCAAAGAACATTTAACAGGTGATGCCGAAGTATATGTAAACCCGCTGGATTATTTTGATCAGGTTATTGAAATAGATCTAAATACTTTAGAGCCGCACTTAAATGGTCCGTTCACCCCGGATCTAGCAACGCCTATTTCTAAAATGAAAGAAGCTGCTGCAGCTAATGGATGGCCTACAAAAATTGAAGTTGGATTGATAGGAAGTTGTACAAACTCTTCTTACGAAGACATCAGCCGTGCAGAAAGTCTTGCAAAACAGGTTTCAGAAAAAGGACTAAGATTAAAATCAGAATTTACGATTACTCCGGGTTCCGAACAGGTTCGTTTCACAATTGAAAGAGATGGTTTCCTAGACACATTTGGTAAAATAGGTGCTACGGTTTTTGCTAATGCATGCGGACCATGTATTGGAATGTGGGCACGTGTAGGTGCAGAAAAAGCAGAAAGAAATACCATCGTACACAGCTTCAACAGAAACTTTGCAAAGCGTGCAGATGGTAACCCAAATACTTTTGCGTTTGTTGGGTCTCCCGAAATTGTAACCGCAATGGCTATTGCAGGCGATTTAAATTTTAACCCCCTTACAGATTCTTTATTAAACGAAAGAGGCGAATGGGTAAAGTTAGACGCACCATCAGGTTTTGAATTACCACCAAGGGGATTTGCAGTAGATGATCCCGGCTTTCAGGCACCAGCGGCAGATGGCAGTTCAGTAACAGTAAAAGTTTCTCCTGACAGTAAAAGATTACAAATTCTTGAACCATTCCCTGCATGGGAAGGTGATGATTTGTTAGGATTGAAATTGCTTATCAAAGCAAAAGGGAAATGTACAACTGATCATATTTCAATGGCAGGTCCATGGTTAAAATTTCGTGGACATCTAGATAATATCAGCAACAACATGCTGATAGGCGCAGTAAATTTTACAAACGATAAAACCAATTTGGTTAAAAATCAGTTGACCGGTTTTTACGGACCCGTACCTGATACGCAGCGGGCATACAAAGCTGCAGGTATTGGAAGTATTGTGGTGGGAGATGAAAATTATGGCGAAGGTAGCAGTCGTGAGCATGCAGCAATGGAGCCAAGGCATTTGGGTGTAAGAGCCGTATTAGTAAAGTCATTTGCACGTATACACGAAACTAATCTTAAGAAACAAGGAATGCTTGCCCTTACTTTTGAAACCAAATCAGATTATGATAAGTTTCAGGAAGATGATGTAGTAGATATTATTCGTTTAAAAACATTTGCTCCGGGCAAAAGATTAAAACTTGTTATTAAACATAAAGACGGCACCAAGGACGAAATTATGGTGAACCATACTTACAACAAACAACAGATAGAATGGTTTAAAGCGGGTGCAGCACTCAATATTATCAGAAGAGAATTTGCAGAAAAGCAGGCAAAATAAATTATTTCATTAATCGGCTGGTGCACAATCGCCAGCCGATTTTTCAGGCCTGCGTTTATAGCATTTAATTAGCCACTCTTACATTTCAGTTGCTCCATCTTCTGCAAAAATTTTACTTTCGTACTTACCAATGAAATTTTTACTACTCATACTTTTATTTTCAGTAAACACTGTTTGCAACGCACAAACAAAAAGACACGCTGCTACCAAAATAACGGGCAACATAAAAATTGATGGAAAGAGCGACGATGCAGCGTGGAAAAATATGGAAGTCATTAATGATTTTATCATCTCTTACCCGGATTTTGGAAAACAACCTACTAAAAAAACAGAAGTAAAAATTGCTTATAACAATGAAGCAGTTTATGTGCTGGCCACAATGTTTGATGATTCAAAGAATGTACGCAGGCAATTAACACAAAGAGACGGAAACGACCGACAAGATTGTGATATTTTCACCTTAGGTTTAGATCCTTATCTGGATAAACAAAATGGTTTTATTTTTCAGGTAACAGCAGCCGGTGTTCAGGGCGATGCAAGGCAATCTTCAGCAAACGGCACAGACAGAAGTTGGGATGCAGTGTGGGAAAGTGCAGTAAACATAGAGGCTGACAGATGGATCGTAGAAATGAAGATTCCTTTTAGTGCTATCCGTTTTGCTAAAAAAGATGTGCAAAGCTGGGGGATTCAACTATCCCGAGCCATAAGACGCAGCAATGAAAATGATACCTGGAGCCCACAGGATCCTAATAAAGATGGTACCATAAATCAATGGGGAGAATTGACAGATTTGTCAAACATTGTACCACCACTCAGACTTTCATTTTTGCCTTATGTCAGCGGTGGCTTTCGTCAATCACCTACCGCAAATGGGCAAAATAAAACGGAGTATATTAAGAGTGGAGGGATGGATGTTAAGTATGGCATCAACGAAAGTTTTACTTTAGATGTTACACTCATTCCTGACTTTGCCCAGGTACAAAGTGACAATGTATTTTTAAACCTTACCCCCTTTCAGGTAAGGTTTGATGACTACCGACCTTTTTTTACAGAAGGCACAGAGTTGTTTAACAAGGCGGGATTGTTTTACAGCAGAAGAATAGGTGCGGAGCCAAATGGCACAGGTCAGGTGTTGAATTTTGCAAAAGATAATCCACAGTATTCTATTGAAAAAAATCCTGGTATTACAAGATTATACAACGCCACAAAGCTAAGCGGACGTACAAAAAATAATCTTGGGATTGGTGTGTTTAATGCGATTACAAAACCGATGGAAGCAATTCTGCTAAACAATATTTCTAAGGCTGATTCCATCATCATCACAGAGCCTCTGACAAATTACAATGTACTGGTGCTGGACCAATCATTAAAAAACCGTTCGTCCATCACACTTACAAATACAAACGTAACTCGTAGAGGCAACGGCCGAAATGCTAATGTAACTGGACTAAACATTTCTATGTTTGACAAAGCCAACAACTACAACTTATCCGCATCAGGAAAATATAGCAGCATTTGGGGAAAGCAGGGAAATTACAATGGTTATAAATCAGAATTTAACGGTGGTAAAATAAGTGGAAAATGGAGATGGAATACGGGAATTAATATTGAAAGTGATCAGTACGATCCAAATGATTTGGGTTATTTACAAAACAATAATTCGTTTGAGCAATTTGCAGGGGGCAGTATTAATTACAATAAACCTACAAAAAGATACTTAAGCCACAGCTATAATTTAAGCTATCAAAACAGCTATTTATATAAGCCGTTTAAGTGGTCTTCTTTAGATGTTTCAGGAAGCGCCATGTTCCTGTTCAAAAACTTTTGGGATGCGAGTTTTAGGCTAAGTACAAAACCAATAAGTTTTATAGATTTTTTTGAATCCCGTACCCCGGGCCTTCAATTAAATAGGTTTGCATATGTTTTTGTAGGAACCGGCGGCAGCAGCGATAGCAGGAAAAAATTATTTGGATCGTGGTTTATTGGCGGCGCAAAAGATAAAATAAAAGATGCCTTTTATTCCACCATTAAACTAAATCCGCGTTATCGTTTTAATGACAAATTTCAAATAAGCGGAGGCTTTGAAAGAACGGTAGATCTGGGCCAGTGGGGCTTTTCGCACAGAGACAGCGTAAGCACATTAGTAATAGGTTACAACGATCCCATAATTGCTTTTAGAACTGTGAGAACAAATAATTTTATAGTTGGTGGGCAGTACAACTTCACTGCACGCATGAATGCCTCCATAAGATTAAGACATAACTGGACAAGTATTGTAAACAGATCTTTTCACAAATTAAAATCAGATGGTGACTGGAACGATTATCCTTTTGCCGATGGCAGAAATAGAAATTTTAATGTTTTTAACATTGATATGTTTTACACATGGGATTTTAAATGGGGAAGCCGTTTAACATTTAACTGGAAAAATGCATTGGGAAATAATGTGTACTTAGATCCCTATATAAATCAGAACTATTCTAAAAATCTTGTTGCAGTTTTTAACAATCCTCACAGCAATGAGTTCAGTGTAAAAATTGTTTACTATCTCGATTATTTAAATTTAAAAAGAAAAGCATAATGAGCTTTATTTACCAAAGTAGTCATAGGTAATTTTTGATAATTTTCTGGTAAGTGCCCAGGCAGCATTATTATATTCCCAACTTTTATCAAAGTTGTTTTTTGTGAATATAGATAAGATGTAAGGCTCCTTTGCCATCACCAATAAAATTTCGCTTCTGCTTGCATCCACAGCGCCGCTTTTACTTGCTACAAATATGGTTGCAGGTATTTCGCTGATAGCTTCTTCATCCCAATAATTTCTTCCAAGTAACCGAATCATTTTTTTACTCAGCGAATCATTTATTATTGCACCTCTGTACATTTTTTCAAATATTGCAGCCATCTCTTTTGGTGTCGTCTGCCCCCAGCCATATTGCGTTCTATCATTTTCTCTGCCCACTGTTTTTGAATTTACTCTGGTATATTTAAATCCGTTGTTCTCCATCAAATTATTAATAACCGTTCCCGTACCTGCTATTTTTTGCAACCATAAACTTGCTGTATTATCACTCATACTAAGCATTAGCATTAATAATTTTGACAATTCAATTTTTTCACCGTTTTTAAAAGATCCTAAAATATCTACACCTGCATACAACATAGAGTCGTTGTATGTTTGTTCCTGGTGGTAAGTTAATTCCCTGTTGTTTATTTTATTAATAATACCAATAAGAATTGGAATCTTCACAATACTTGCTGTTGGAAAAACAGTATCAGCATTTATTTGAACAACCTTACCGGTTTTTAAACTTTGAATATAAACACCAATATCACCTTTGTAATCTTTAACCAAAGCCTCCACATTTTTCTGCAACTTTTTATTTGTGGTTTGAGCAAACAGTGTTGTGGGAATAATAAAAAGTATACACAATAATTTTTTCACGGTAATTTATTTATACAGTAAGTTTTAAAGAGAAATTTATTTATTGGATGTAATAGGTAATGCCTGCTACGTTCTGTGTTTGGTTGCCGGTTTTCCTTGCGCCTGCAAATTGTTTTTCAAAGGATGTGTAATAAGTAAAATTGATTTGTCCGATGCTTTTTATTTTTCCTTTTAGGGCCTTGTCTTCAAAAGAACTGTAATAGTTTAAATTCGTACTGCCCACACTTTTTAATTTTCCCCGCAGTGCTTCATTATCAAAACCATTAAAATATTGCAGTTGCGTACTTCCTATACTTTTTATCTTTCCTTTTAAAAGTGCATCATCATATTCCATAAAATAACTGAAAGTAAGGTTGCCTATTGTTTTAATTTTTCCTCTTAAAGATTCTAAATCGTAAGAGGCGTAATAAGTAACGGGCGTTCTTCCTATATATTTTAATTTGCCCTGCATGGCTTTATTATCAGTAACAGCAAATAATTCAACCCTACCGTTAAATTTTTCTATCCGGGAATAATTTTGAATCTTCTCTGAAAAATATTCTGTGCCATAATTTACAACGTCGCCATTGGGATTTAAAGTAATTACGGCATTATCATCCGTTGCAATCATAAATGTTTGAAGTGCTCCTGTACTGCTGAGTGATATTTTGGAAATTCTCTGTGCAGATAAATGAGTGCAGCAACTTAAAAAAATAACAATTGAAAGAAACCCTTTCATACATGAGCGTTTAAGTAAAAGTAACTAAAATATAATACTTGTTATGGTGAAAAAGTATTAAAAAATCTTTTATAGTGCACTGCTTAAGAAACATCAAACCAAAGCAAAGCAGAATCATCAAAATCGCCATTGTAATTTATAAAGACCTCATCTCCTTTTTCAATGTTTCTCACAGTTTTTATCATCATGGTTTCCGTGCTGTAATCCATAAAATACTCGCAGTTGCTGTTGTAGCTGTGGTTGTAAATGGGTACCATTCCCAGCGCCATACAACATTGCGTTTTATCTGTTCCCCATTCAAAAATATAATTGTGTAGCAGAGTTTGGTCTAATAATATTCTTTCTGTTGCAGCCATCACAATCACGGGAGCAATTTCGATAATAGTATCAGCTACAATGCGCTCGTTTGTAAACATTCCCCTGCCCTTTCCAGGACTTTCAGTTATAAATAAACAGGAAAGAATCATTACAGAATTTTGAAAGTAAAGGGGTAAATTGTGGCACTTTTAAGCAAAACTAATAAATACTGTTCATGTCTTTGGAAACCCCCGAAATTTCTATGCAGCAATTGTTTGAAGAAGCCATTGCATCCGAAGACCAGCTTGCCATAAAAGAATTTTTAAATGATCAAAACATCAGTGACGTTGCAGATCTTATTTATGAATTTGATGATTACGAAACACAGATCATCTCTCACCTTTCAATTCATAGAGCAGCAAGTGTTTTTAAAATATTAGATCTAAGCGAACAGAAGAGAATTATAAAAAACCTGCCTGCATTTAAAAGTGCAGAGTTGCTAAATGAATTACCGGCAGATGATAGGGTGGATTTCTTTGAAGAACTTCCCACAGGCACCGTACGAGAATTAATTAAAACACTCGAACCTGCAGAGAGAAAAATCACATTGGAATTATTAGGCTATCCTGAAAACAGTGTAGGCAGGTTAATGACGCCAGATTATGTGTATGTGTACGAATACAACACCGTAAAAGAAGTACTCGAAACCATTCGCCGCTGGGGCACCAACAGCGAAACAATAGATGTTATTTATGTAATAAACGGCAAGGGCGAATTGATAGATGATATCCGAATAAGAGATTTTATTTTGGCTGCGCCCGATGCAAAAGTGAGTGACCTTACAGACGAGAGATTTATCTCTTTAAAAGTAAATGACGATCAGGAAGCGGCAGGACAGATTTTTAAAATGAACAACCGTGTTGCGCTTCCTGTAACCGACGATAAAAATATTCTGCTCGGCATTGTAACCATAGATGATATGTTGTGGGTGGCGCAGGAAGAATACACAGAAGATATTCAAAAGATTGGTGGCACCGAGGCATTGGACGAGCCTTACTTAGACATTAGTATTCCCAAATTGATTAGGAAACGTGCAGGATGGCTCGTTATACTTTTTTTAAGCGAAATGCTTACTGCCACTGCCATGCAGTTTTTTCAGCATGAGATTGAAGCAGCAACTGTGCTTGCATTATTTATTCCGCTTATCATGAGCAGTGGTGGCAACAGCGGCTCACAGGCAAGTACACTTATTATTCAGGCGATGGCTTTGGGAGAAGTTACACTAGTTGATTGGTGGCGGGTCATGCGCCGTGAATTGATCTCCGGTTTTATCCTCGGTGTCATCCTTGGCAGCATTGGCTTTTTCAGAATAATAATTTGGCAAAATCTCCACATTTTCGATTATGGTATTTATTGGAAATTGGTGGCTGCAACTATTTTCTTTTCCTTGATAGGCATTGTACTTTGGGGAAGTTTAATGGGCTCTATGTTGCCGCTTATTCTTAAAAAATTAAAGCTCGATCCGGCAGCTTCTTCCGCACCCTTTGTTGCTACGTTAGTAGATGTTACTGGTATTGTTATTTACTTTTCAGTCGCGTATTTTTTCCTGAAAGGGATATTGTTGTAGATGTGAGATGTTAGATTTCAATAATGACGGAGAATTTGAAAGTGTCTTACTTTTAAAACTCATCGTTGACTAGTCAACAATCCTCCCGTCTTTCATTACTATAACTCTATCTCCCATCTGTGCTAGCTCCTCATTATGCGTTACAATTAAAAAAGTTTGTTGAAATTTATCTCGAAGTTCAATAAACAGTTTATACAAATCTCGCCCATTAGCACTGTCGAGGTTTCCCGTAGGCTCATCAGCCATTACTATTAATGGATCATTAATAAGTGCTCTTGCAACTGCGACTCTTTGTTGCTCACCGCCTGAAAGTTGGTTGGGTTTATTCTGCAATCTGTTTTGCAAACCCAGGGTTTCTAAAAGTTTTGCGGCTTTTTTTTCTGTATCAGCCCTTTTGTTTCCTGCTATCCATCCCGGGATGCAAACGTTTTCCAACGCACTAAACTCCGGCAGTAAATGATGAAACTGGAATATAAATCCTATGTTTTTATTTCTACAACTTGCCAGCGCTTTCCCTGCTAGATTATCTATGCGTTTACCATTTAATAATACTTCGCCTTGGTCAGGTGCGTCTAATGTTCCTACTATATGTAACAAGGTACTTTTACCGGCACCTGATGAACCTACGATACTCACGATCTCCCCCTTGTTAATGGTAAGATCTACGCCTTTTAAAACCTGTAATTCCTTATAAGACTTTTCAATTTTCCTTGCTTCTAACATTTCCACAAAATAATTAATAAATATCATTACCAAATTTTCACTTGGCTTTCCGCAATCTTATATATTAATTTAAAAAATTTACTGATTAAGCAAGTCGATATTATAAGGTGAATTGGTATGAAATAAGGGAATTTAAATTACATATACTTGCTTTATAAACATATTAAAAAAACACATTTGGTTATTTCGTACGAACATCTACATTTGCACACAATTAAACAGATACACCATGTTTTGGACACTAGAACTTGCTTCACATTTGGAAGATGCACCATGGCCGGCAACTAAGGATGAATTGATTGATTACAGCATACGCAGCGGCGCCCCAATTGAAGTTATAGAGAATCTTCAGGAACTTGAGGACGAGGGGGATTTGTATGAAGGCCTGGAAGACATATGGCCAGATTATCCAAGCCAGGAAGATTTCTTTTTCAACGAAGACGAATACTAAGAACAGATACAAGATATTAGATTAAAGACACAAGACTAGATTATTACAATGCAAAGACCTTTCGTAATTGAAAGGTCTTTGTGATTTTGTTATTTAATCATTAATTAAGCATATGCCTCGAGTGCCCATTCTTTGTCTTTGATCTTTTGTCTAAAATCTTGATACTTGATACCCACATCTTGTGTCTACCTTCTTACTTCTCCATCTGATCAATCACTCCCTGCGTTACACCAGTATTAGAAAAACCGCCATCATGAAATAGGTTTTGCATCGTAACCATTTTCGTAAGGTCACTGAACAGAGTTACACAATAATTTGCGCAGTCTTCAGCACTTGCATTTCCAAGCGGGCTCATTTTTTCTGCGTAAGAAATAAAACCATCAAAGCCTTTCACGCCACTGCCTGCTGTAGTTCTCGTCGGCGATTGCGAAACTGTATTTATCCTTACATGTTTTTTTACTCCGTAGTGGTAACCGAAACTTCGTGCTACACTTTCCAGCAATGATTTTGCATCCGCCATTTCATTGTAATCGGGGAAGACCCTTTGTGCAGCTATGTATGTAAGGGCAACTACACTTGCCCATTCGTTCAACGCATCATGCTTCATGCTACATGCAAGCACACGGTGCAGGCTCATACTGCTTATTTCAAAAGTCTTCAGGTTATGCGTATAATCTATTTCGGTATAATGCTTGCCCTTGCGCACATTTATACTCATACCTATGGAATGTAAAATAAAATCAAAGCCACCACCAAAATGCTCCATTGTTTTTGCAATCAGGTTTTCTACATCTTCAGCGCTACTTACATCACACGCAATTACAGGCGCACCAATCTTTTCTGCAAGCTTATTTATCTCTCCCATCCTCATAGCCACCGGCGCATTGCTTAGCACAATTTCCGCACCCTCTTCATGGCATTTTAAAGCAGTAATCCATGCAATAGATTTTTCATCAAGCGCACCAAATATGATTCCTTTTTTCCCTTTCAATAAATTATACATAGCAAGTTGTTGTTTGAAAATGTTTAAGTAAAAAGCTAAATTAATTAATAATATTTTAAAAGAAGGTTTCACTTCCCACTTCCACCTACACCTTTATGTAAATGTTTTTTCTATCCATTAACCACGCAAAAAACCACATCATGGCAATAAAGCAAAGTGCATAAATTAAAGAACCAAGCCTTGGCTCTACGGGTAAAATAGGTTTGCAAATATGTTCGTAAAACCAACCAAAAGGTGAGAGATATTTTTGTTTGCCTGTAGCATCTATTGCACCTGATATTCTTATTAAAGCCAGCAGCCTTGGCAGCACACCACTAAGCACAAAAATGAACAATGCATTTTTTCCAAACGCATCAAAAAAGCGACTCCATGCACCTTTTGCATTTTTAAATTCAATTAAATAAATCATTACCGAAAGCGTTAGCAATGCAAGACCAGTAGTATAAATGGTGTAACTGCTTGTCCATATCTTTTTATTGATGGGAAAAACCATATCCCATGCAAGTCCCGTAACAATGAGCACACAACCAGCCACAAATAAACCATTAAGCATTTCCTGTGTTTTGCCTTTTTGTAAAATATAATTACCTACAAGATATCCAAAAATGACCTGCACAATTCCTGCAAAACTGCTCATCAAACCTTCAGGATCAAAGGCTACATTTTCTCCATGGTACATATGCGGTTCACCCAAAATACTTTTATCAATAGCGGTTCCGAACCAACCGACCAAACTAAACGGATCTGAAGGGTTTGCCACGACACATAAAAACCAATAGCCCAATAAAATAAATGCGCTTGCTACAAAAGCTCCCCGCACTTTTAAATAATGCACCAATACCGATGCGAAAAAATAACAAACAGCTATCCGTTGAAGGACACCAAAAATTCTTAAACTTTCAAATGTTTTACCAACCAGATTTCCTTTATCGTCATATTTTATGAATGGAAACCAGTTTAAAAATATTCCTATAAAAAATATAAGCAAAGTGCGCTTTACTATTTTGTACCATAAAGTTTTTTCGCCCACAGCTTCGAGCTTGGGTAATACAAAAGCCATAGCATTACCCACCGCAAATAAAAAAAATGGAAATACCAAATCTGTAGGTGTGCAACCGTGCCATGGTGCATGCTCTAATGGCGGATAAATAAATCCCCATGAGCCCGGATTGTTTACCAATATCATCAGGGCCACAGTAGCACCTCTAAAAACGTCCAGCGAATAAAAACGTTGGTTCATGTTTTGGCTTTTAAAAATTTTTATTACTTTATTAAGGTAAATGTAATATTGTTTTTTATAAACAGTTATGGTTTGATTTTATGGTATAAAAACTTACTTTCGATTTCCTGCCATTCCCTGATTTTAGAAATATAAAAACTGATTATGTCTCCATACCTTCTTTTGTCTTTTGTAGTAGGTTATTTTATTTTGTTATTGGTAGTAGCCTGGTATACTAGCAAAAACTCTAACAACGAATCTTTTTTTATTGGTAACAGAAACAGCAACTGGATGTTGGTTGCTTTTGGTTTGATAGGCACATCGCTCTCGGGCGTTACGTTTGTGAGCGTACCCGGTGGTGTGGGCAAAGAAGCTTTTGCCTATTTTCAAATTGCTATTGGTTATCTCATTGGTTATTTTACAGTAGCGTTTGTGTTGTTGCCGTTGTATTACAAGCTAAACCTGACATCTATCTATGATTATTTACGTGGACGGTTAGGAGTGAAATCTTATAAAACCGGTGCATCATTTTTTCTCCTCAGCAGAACATTGGGTGCCACTGCAAGATTATATTTAGTTGTAAAAATTTTGCAGGATGCTATTCTTTCTCAACTCGGCGTACCATTTTGGTTAACGACATTGATCATTCTGGGAATGATATTAATTTATACTTACGAAGGTGGCGTGAAAACAATTGTATTTACAGACACACTGCAAACTACATTTATGCTGAGCGGTTTGGTAGTTTGTGTTTTATATATTTTACATACAATGAATCTTAATTTATTTTCTGCCTTAGATGTAATGAGAGAAAAAGGATACACAAAAGTATTTTTTACCGATCCGCAGAGTAAACTGTTTTTTGTAAAACAAATTCTGGCGGGTGCATTTATTACCATCACGATGACGGGTATGGACCAGGAGATAATGCAGAAAGCAATTTCAGTAAAACGATTGGGAGATTCGCAAAAAAATATAATCACCCTTTCTATTATTCTGGTTTCAGTATTGTTATTGTTTTTGTTTTTAGGTGGGCTACTTAATTTGTACGGAGCACAGCAGGGCGTTACTGTCACGGGTGATAAGTTGTTCCCTGAACTTGCACTGCACCATATGCCGTCAATCGTTTCTGTTATATTTATTATAGCGTTAATATCTGCATTGTTTCCCAGTGCAGATGGCGCTATTACTGCACTTACCTCATCAATATGCATAGATATTATAGGTATGCAAAGAAGAGCGGACATGACAGAAGCCGCAAAAAAGAAACTAAGACAACGAGTGCATTTAATGGTGGCTTTTGTCTTTCTGCTGTTTGTATTGGTGTTTTATCAAATAAATAATCCGAGTATGATTGGTGTTATTTTAAAAGTAGCGGCATACACATATGGGCCGTTGCTCGGCTTGTTCACTTTTGGTATTATTACGAAAAGAAGTGTGAATGATAACCTCGTACCTTTTGTTTGTATAGCTGCACCCATTATTTGTTTTTTTGTAGATACGTTTCAAAAAGAATTGTTAGGGGGCATGCAGATAGGCTCTGAATTGTTGTTGCTAAACGGCTTCTTCACTTATATAGGTCTGTTAATAATCTCTGAAAAAGCCGTGCCGCAAATTACTTTTTAATGAATATTATCAACCCGCTTGCAGAAAGATATATAGAGCAACTCACAAGTGTGCATGATGCGTTGCTGAAACAAATATTAGAAGAAACAAATGCAAATCATCCACATTCGCACATGTTGAGTGGAGCCGTGCAGGGACACTTTTTAAAGATGATCAGTAAGATGATCCATCCGGTAAAAGTATTGGAGATAGGGACTTTCACAGGTTTTAGTGCATTGTGTTTAGCAGAGGGTTTGCAGACACACGGAGAAGTACATACTATTGAAGTAAGAGAAGATGATGCTGCAACTGCACAGAAAAATTTCAATATAAGTGTGCATAAAGATTTGATAAAACTGCATGTGGGAGATGCTAAAAAAATTATTCCAACATTATTACAAGAGTGGGACCTTATTTTTATTGATGCCGACAAAACGAGTTATATTGAGTATTACGAATTAACTTTGCCGCTGTTAAAAGAGAATGGTTTTATATTAGCCGACAATGTATTGTTTCATGGTCAGGTTTTTAATGAAAACATCAGCGGCAAGAACGCAAAAGCAATACACGAATTTAATTTGCATGTAGCTCAGGACGATAGAACTGAACAGGTAATACTTTCTGTAAGAGACGGAATTTCTATCATAAGAAAAGTATAATATGAAAAAACTGATTTTTGTTGCTGCTACTATCCTTAGCAGTAATTTATTTGCACAGAGAATTACACCGGATGAATATATAAACGCTTACAGAGAAATTGCAATTGCCGAAATGAAACGCTCAGGCATTCCCGCTTCTGTTACACTTGCACAAGGGATTTTAGAAACAGAATGTGGTAATAGTGACCTGGTGAAAAAATCCAATAATCATTTTGGCATAAAATGTAAAAGTACCTGGACGGGTGAAAGTGTAACACATACTGATGATGCACCCAATGAATGTTTTAGAAAATACAACAACCCTGCAGACAGTTATAAAGATCACAGTGATTATTTGAAAGCCACGCCACGATATGCAAGTTTATTTCAGCTTGAACTATCTGATTACAAAGGGTGGGCTTATGGTTTAAAAAAAGCCGGTTATGCAACTAACCCTAGATACCCTGAAATTGTAATATCAAACATTGAAAAATACAATTTGCAACGGTACGATAATTTAACTGCTGAGGAAGTAGATAATATGACCATCAATAAAATTGTGGGTACACAAAAAACGATGTTGGTTACTCCTGTGCCGGATCTTTCCATTATCGAAAATTTAATAAAGCTGAAAAATAAAATTAACGGACTAAAAGCTTTAATGGCTCCCAAAGGCATATCACTACTCGTTATAGCATCAAAAGCAGATATTGATTTGACAAAGTTGTTGGAATACAATGATCTCTCAACAGATGGATTACTACAGGATGAACAGGTAATTTATTTGGAGAAAAAACCAAAACAGGGCAACAGAGATTTTTACATTGCTTTACAAAGAGAAAGCTTGTATGATATTTCGCAAAATAATGGCGTGCAGTTAAAATATCTTTCCCAATTAAATAATATTGAGGTGACCGGCATCGTACAAAAAGGCACAAAAATAAAATTGCGAGGTACCAACGAATCATTATCATTTTCAAAATAATTTCGCATGTCTGTAATACAGGTAAAAGATAAAAAGTTTACACCTTACCTCACTGCTGCGCAGATTGATGAACAGGTTAAAAGACTGGCAGCCGAGATTAATAAAGATTACAAGGGAAAGAGTCCTTTGTTTATAGCCATTTTAAATGGATCCTTTATGTTTGCTTCAGATCTTTTTAAAGAACTTACTATCGAAGCAGAAATATGTTTTATAAAATTGGCCTCATACAAAGGAACAAAAAGTACCGGGCAGGTTATAACATCTATTGGGCTTGATGCTACACTTACTGATAGGCACGTAATTGTTTTAGAAGATATTGTAGATACAGGAAAAACACTAAACGAATTTCTACCACAACTTACAAATCAGCAGCCAATATCCTTAAAAATCGCTGCTTTATTACATAAACCGGAAGCCTTGACCTATCCTATAACAATTGATTATTTGGGTTTTAATGTGCCTGATAAATTTTTGCTTGGCTATGGTCTAGATTATGACGGCTTTGCAAGGAATTTAAAAGAAATATATCATCTCATCGAAGGTTAAACCCTTTGCTTTCTCTTTCGAACATAATAGGTTCTGTAATTTTTATTTATATTTAATGAAGTATTCTAAATTTTGAATAAAATGATTTTTGTGCTGTGAGATTTTAAATACCAAATAAACCATCACAAGGTTACGAAACTCATTCGTTTACATTTTTGAAAAAAACAGCTGCATATTGTTTTCTTTGTTGTTTAGCTTTTACGGCAAAAGCGCAATATTACCTGAGAGGTAGTCTTCGTGACGAAAAAAATAATTATTTGGCTTACGCCAAAGTTTATCTACATTCATCCAAGTCTTACTTCGCCTCAGGTACTGACGGAAATTTTGGCATACCCTCAAAAAAATTGCACGATTCTATAACTGTTTCTTTAGCAGGTTACATTTCTCAGACAATGGCTGTAAAAACAGATTTGTGGAGTGCGGTGGTTTTAAAAGTTACTCCGGAAACTATAATTAAGTACAAACCAAAACTTATTTCTTTCACAAAAGATGCAAAAGAAACTTCAAGATTCAATCCGTTTATCAGTGATGAGACTTATTTTAAACTTGTAGAAAATGATTTTGTGAAAACTGAAAAATTTCCAACATCAGGTTTTTCATTAAATGTAAACAAAGCCTCCTATAGCAATGTAAGAAGATTTATAAATATGCAAAGCAGCGTTCCGCCTGATGCAGTGCGTATTGAGGAGATGATTAATTATTTTAATCTAGATTATGTGGCCCCTCAGGAAAACAAAACCTTCAACATCAGAAGTTCTATTACCTCGTGTCCTTGGAATACGAGCAACAATCTTCTGTATATAAAAATTAGCGCACGTCAACTTTCATTAGAAAAAATACCGCCCAGCAATTTTGTTTTTTTAATAGATGTCTCCGGCAGTATGGATTTGCCTAACCGCCTGCCATTATTGAAGGAGGCGTTTCAATTATTTGTGAAGAACCTACGACCTATTGACAAAATATCTATAGTAACTTATGGCGGTGTAGTAGGTATTTGGCTTGAGCCTACAAACGGAGATGAAAAAGAAAAAATAAACCACGCCTTAGAATTGCTTACTGCCGCAGGTGATACACCGGGAGAATCTGCAATTGTAGCCGCTTACAAACTTGCAAATTCCAGTTTTATTAAAGATGGCAATAACAGAGTTATCCTGGCCACTGATGGTGATTTTAATGTAGGCCAAACGTCAGAGAAAGCATTAGATGAACTGATAATGCAAAAGCGCCAAACAGGTATTTATCTTACTTGTCTTGGAGTTGGTATGGGGAATTTTAAAGATTCAAAATTACAAACGCTTGCTAAGCGGGGAAATGGTAATTATGCCTACATTGATAATTTGCATGAGGCAGAAAAAGTACTTGTTAAGGAACTTACAGAAACATTATATTCAGTAGCAGATAACGCTTTTATAAACGTGACATTTGACGATAAGCAGGTGAGTGCTTACAGGCTTATTGGATTTGACAATAACCGGGATGCAATACAGGACAGCAATAGTGAAATGGAAGGAGGTGAAATGGGAAGTGGCAGCAGCACCATGGCTATATTTGAAATTGCACCTACCCTCAAATGTAACATTGGCAATACTATCGGCAAACTTCACCTAAGGTTTCATGAACCTAAAGCACCTGTCGATTCCATGGAGCAGATTCATTTAAACCTTATTTACAATAAAAAAGATAGTGCAACCAACACCGAAAATTTTGCTGCAGCTGTAACCATGTTTGGCTTAAAATTAAAAGATTCTCCCTATTTAAATAATGCTACCTGGAATGATGTAAAATCATTTTGTATAAAAGCAGCAGATCCAAAAATATTTTTGCAGAATGATTTTTTAGTATTGATGGAAAAGGCAATGAAAATTTACGACCCCGGCAAGAAAAAAAGAAAAAATAAAAAAGAAGATTAACTATTTATGATGCCCGCATAAAAAAAGCTCTCCTCATTACAGGAAACCTTTTATCTATTAATTATTTAAAATTTATTTCACTTCAATACTCTCGTTTAATTCAGCATCAACTAAAATTCTGCCGCAGTTTTCACATACCATTATTTTTTTACGCAGTTTAATTTCGCTTTGTTTTTGTGGAGGTATTGCATGGAAACAACCACCACAACTATCTCTTTCTACAGCAACCACCGCTAAGCCATTGCGGTAATTATTTCTGATACGATCATACCCTACCAACAATCTTTCTTCCACATGACCTCTTGCAGATTCAATATCCTTGCTAAAATGTTTTTCTTCTTTTTCTGTTTCATTAATGATCTTCTCCAACTCACTTTTCTTACCGCTCAAATTCGCTTCTTTGGTAGCAACAGCTTTTTTTGCAATTTCCAATAATCTTGCTTTTTCACCTATTTCTTCGTTCGCATCTTTTATGTGCTTTTCACATAATTTCTCCTCAAGTTGCTGCATTTCTATTTCTTTATTTATCGCTTCAAATTCACGGCTGTTCTTTACATTTTCGCTTTGCTTCTCATATTTTGCAATGAATTCTTTGGCTTCTTTAATACCTTCTTTACGAAGATCAATAAATTCTGTAATGCCGTTTATTTCTTCTTCCACGCGGGTTTGACGGGCATGCAATCCTTCAATCTCATCTTCCAAATCTTTCACCTCCATTGGCAATTCTCCCTTAAGTATATGAATCTCATCAAGTTTGCTGTCAATCTTCTGCAAGCGTACAAGAGAAGTTAATTTTTCTTCCACTGAAAATTCTTTAACTGCTGCCATGTTTAATTTTTCTATTTAATGTAATTATGGAACAAAATATTGAACAGGATTGGTATTTATACCTGTTTTTAGGAATGCAAAGTTAGGGAATTTATCGCTCAAAAGATCAAAAAGCATGTCTACTGTAAACTGCTCACTTTCATAATGCCCAATATCGATCAAGAGCATTTTGCCATCGGCGTCAAAAAAATCATGGTATTTTATATCCGCTGTTATGTAAACGTCCGCTCCTATACCTTTTGCATGATTTATTAAAAAACTTCCTGCACCGCCACACATTGCTATTTTCCGGACGGGTTTACCTACAAAAGCGGTATGTTTAATTAGGTTGAGTTGAAAAACTTTGGCTAGCCGGTTGCAAAGTTCGTTTTCCGTGATAGGTTGTAAGAGTTCACCTACTACCCCACTTCCGGTTCCCTGAAAATAATTTTGAAGTTGGGAAATATAATATGCTACTTCTTCGTACGGATGAATGGCTTTCATAGCTTTAATAATATTGTATTGGAGCCATGCAGGAAATATGACTTCAATTTTTATCTCGTCAGCATTACTTCTTTCGCCTATGGTGCCGCTAATGGGTTTAGCATTTTCATTTGGATTAAAACTACCTACACCCGCCGATTTAAAACTGCATTCACTGTACTTTCCAATATTTCCGGCTCCTGCCGTAAACAAAGCTTCACTAAGTCGTGTCTCAAATTCGGCAGGTACGAATACTTCTAATTTTTGTAACACATCCTTTTTTGGTAGAAGAATTCGTACATTTTGTAGTCCCATCATTTCCGCAATTTTGCCATTTACACCCGTTATTACATTATCTAAATTGGTGTGTATAGCAAAGATCGCAATGTCATTTTTTATGGCTTTGATGATGGTTCGCTCTACATAATTTGAACCGCTTAGTTTTTTTAATCCTTTAAATACAATTGGGTGGTGAGCAATAACTAGGTTACAGTTTTTATCAATAGCTTCCTGCACAATATCTTCAGTACAATCCAAGCTGATAATTGCACCTGAGCAAACACTATCAATATTACCCGTTATCAATCCTGCATTGTCATAATCTTCCTGTAATGATGGCGGGGCAATTGTTTCAAGCAAATTGGTAATATCTTTAATGAACATCTTTTGATTGTTTTTATCAGTAATAAAAGTATGTTGAAATTTATATAATAAAATACATGCACTTAGTTTTTAAAAAACAAACGAACCAAAAGAATGATGAACAATAATGTAAATTATCATCAATACAAAATTGCCCTCCAAAAAATTGCAGACATAAAATATGCAAGTGCAGTTTTGCAATGGGATCAGGAAACTTATTTACCCAAAAAAGGTAATGATGCAAGGGGCCGACAGATAGCTACCCTAAACGAATTGGCGCATGAGAAATTTACAAATAAGCAGTTGGGAGAATTAATGAATGAATTGATACTTTCCGATAAACTTGCAGACAGAGAAAAAAGAAATGTAACACTCAGTCTGGAAGATTATCACAAAAGCAAGAAACTTCCTTCCTCCTTCGTTCGCAAAATGAGCGAAACTGTAAATAAAAGTTTTCATGCTTGGGTGAAGGCTCGACATCAAAATTCGTACAACATTTTTCAACAGCCCTTGCAGGAAATCATAGAATTAAAAAAGCAGGAAGCCGATTTATTGGGCTATGAAAACCATCCTTACAATGCTTTAATAAATGATTACGACAAAGGTTTAACGTCGACAATTCTAGATAAACTATTTGCAAGCCTGCAGCCAAAACTTTCTCTTATTCTTGAAAAAATACTGGCAAGTCAAGCAAATGATAATAATATACTTCGTCGGCACTTTGATAAAAATACACAATGGGATGTTGGCATTGAAATTTTGAAAAGAATGCATTTTGATTTTGATGTAGGAAGGCAGGACATAAGTGAACATCCATTTACAACAAACTTTAGTAGTAAAGATGTAAGAGTAACAACAAGGGTAGATGAAAATGATTTCGGCAATATGCTTTGGAGTTGCATACATGAGGGTGGTCACGCATTATACGAACAGGGCTTGCCTGATGAAGAGTATGGCTTACCATTGGGTGAATATTGCAGCCTTAGCATTCATGAAAGCCAAAGCCGCCTGTGGGAAAATTGTATTGGTCGTGGCTTATCATTTTGGCGACATAATTATGCGTTTCTACAGGAAAAATTTCCTGAACAATTTAAAAATAAAACCGTTGAAGAATTTTATGCTACTATAAATAAAGTGCGCCCCTCTCTTATCAGAACAGAAGCGGATGAAGTAACCTATCATTTTCATGTGATGATAAGATATGAAATTGAAAAGCTGTTAATAGAAGGAAGTATAAATGCCAAGGATATTTCTGCATATTGGAACGAACATTACAAAAAATACTTAGGAATAAGCGTACCTGATGATGCCAACGGTTGCCTTCAAGATGTGCATTGGAGCCATGGAAGTTTTGGGTATTTTCCTACCTATAGTGTGGGAAGTTTATATGCGGCACAGTTTTATTTCGCCATAAACAATTCATTTCCAAATATTGAAGAGCTAATTGCAAATGGAGATACCCTTACAATTTGGGATTGGTTAAAGAAAAATATTTATAAGCATGGGAGATATTTTAATTCCGAAGAATTGTGCAAACTGGCTACAGGTAGGGAGTTAGACCCACAATACTTTCTGCAATATTTAGAAAATAAATTTTTATAACGGCAGAAAGATGAGATATTTTACTACAATGGTTTGATTAATTCAAATTTATTTTTACAAAACATAGAATGTACCAATAATATGTTGTTCTTTAGTTTTTGTGGTAACAATTTCCCAATCAAGTTTTTATTGAAAATAGTAAAAGAATTTATGCACAAGATTGCTGAAAAGGCAATTTTTATTTAAGAATGTAGTTATAATACGACAAGGTTCCAACATCCTAATTCGAAAAACCAAATATCCAATGAGCTCAAAAATGCTCGTTAAGCAAATGTGCCTGATCGTACTATTTGTTTTAATGACTTTTTTATCGAAGTCCCAACTGGTTACTCAGTTTAGCGCTACGCCACTTTCAGGCTGTGCACCTTTTACAGTAAATTTTACTGATCAGTCATCAGGAAATCCAAATTACTGGAAATGGGATTTGGGAAATAACACCGTTTCGTTTCTACGTAATCCATCTACAATTTATTTAAACCCCGGTATCTACACAATTAAATTAGTAATTCGTAATGCTGCGGGGTCTGCAGATTCACTCACCAAACTACAGTATGTAGTAGTTTATGCAAAACCTACAACCAACTTCTCTGCATCTACTTTAACCGGCTGTTATCCTTTAGCGGTAAATTTTACAGATTTGAGTACACCCGGTAGTGGGACTATTACCAACTGGTTGTGGGACTTTGGAGATGGAAATACATCAACACAACAAAATCCTTCACACATATTTTCATCTGCCGGAACTTATACTGTATTGCTGGTTGTAACAAATTCTAAAGGGTGTTCTAAATCTTTTACTAGGTCTAATTACATAACTATAAATAATGGGGTTAAAGCAGCTTTTACTAATTCATTTCCTACAAACTGCTCTGCGCCTCAGACTATCAATTTTCAGGACCAATCATCTAGTACGGGTGCTTTTTCCCATCAATGGTTTTTTGGTGATGGTGGTACATCTACGCTTGCCAATCCTCAACATCTTTACACCTTGGCAGGAAACTATACTGTTCGACTCATAGTTACTAACTCTACCGGTTGTGTAGATACCGCCACACATGTTAACGCAATTAATGTTGGTGCGGTAAGTGCCGATTTCACTGTACCTGCAATTAATTGTGCAGGTAATACTGTTGCATTCTCAAACACGTCTTCTCCCACGCCTCAAACTGCTGCGTGGGATTTTGGAGATGGCACAACTTCTAATGTTTTAAATCCATTGAAATCTTATTCTGCTGCCGGTAATTACACCGTTACATTAACCTGCAATTTTAACGGATGCCAAGCTTCTCAAACGAAAATAATTTCTGTACTCTCCAAATCTAATGCAGCATTTACCGCAAGTTCGACTACTTCCTGCAATGCTCCTCTGAATGTAAATTTTTCCAATACTTCTACAGGAAGCGTGAGCAGTGAATGGCTGTTTGGAGATGGGTCCACATCTACTTCCACAAATCCAAGCCATACCTACACAGTGCAGGGTAATTTTACTGTCACCCTCATTTCTACCAATGCCAACGGTTGTTCAGATACATTGGTAAAAAAAGATTTTATTAATATTCACCCACCTATTGCGGTTATAAATAACTTACCTCAACAGGGATGTGCGCCTCTTTCGGTTACATTTAGCTCAACTGTTACCGGTGGTGATCCGGTGACTTCATATTTATGGAATTTTGGAAACGGTGTTACTTCTTCAGAACCAAACCCAACTTACACTTTTGCACCGGGCAGCTATGACATACAATTAATTATAAGCACTGCTAATGGTTGTACGGACACTGTTACTGTGCAGGAGGGTGTAAAAGCAGCTGTTAAACCAATTGCAAATTTTTCTGCTACTCCCAGAGATCTTTGTGCAAAAATGCCTGTTCAATTTTCCGATTCGTCCACAGGCACAGTAACTACCTGGGATTGGAATTTTGGAGATGGCGCACATTCAACCATACAAAATCCTATGCATATTTATGAGGATACGGGATTATTTACAATCACTTTAATTGTTGGAAATAACCGCTGTTTCGATACACTTACTTTTCAAAATTATATTCATGTAAGGCCGCCAATAGCAATTTTCACTGTAACCGCAACCTGTTCAGATAAATACTTTAAAATTTTTACAGATAAATCGCTTGGAGCTGATAGCTGGAACTGGAATTTTGGAGATGGCACTACCTCCACTACACAAAATCCCACACACACTTATTCTTCGGTAGGGACTTTTTCTGTTTCACTTACTGTTTATAACACAGTCACCGGTTGTGATTATACAAAAACAACCCAAATAAGGGTTGCCAATGAGCAGGCACAGTTTACTGCAACCTCGTTGGAATTATGCAGAAATACTTCAACTACATTTATTGCAAGTTCTTTACAGGGATCACCTGCAATTGTTAGTTATGAATGGAACTTTGGGGATGGAAGTTTAGATACGGGCAATAACATTATTCATAGATATGTTCAAAAAGGGTTTTATACGGTTTCTCTAAAAATTACTGATGTAAATGGCTGCACAGATTCCCTTACTAAAATTAATTACATAAAAGTAGTGGGACCAACTGCAGCTTTTGTTCCGGCCACTCCGGGTAGTTGTTTAAATGCCGCAGTTACTTTTAATGATTTGTCAGTACCCGATATTACCCATCCTATTTCTAAATGGTATTGGAATTATGGAGACGGGAAGATTGATTCCCTTACAGCCCCACCCTTTCATCATCTTTACGATACTTCAGGCATTTTTTCTGTATCACTTAAAATAAAAGACAATTTTGGTTGCACCGATACTGCAACTCTAAGTAATGCATTAATTATATCTTCACCTTTAGCAAATTATACCACTGTAGACACCCTATCCTGCCCGGGGAAACCTATAAATTTTCAAGGTCTTTCAACAGGTAACATTGTTAGTTATGCCTGGACATTTGGAGATGGTGGCACTAGCACACAGATGAATCCTGTACACATTTATAATGCTGATGGAAATTACAATGTTAGCCTTACCGTTACAGATTTTTACGGTTGCACAGCATCAAAATCAATTCCTCAATATATCAAGGTTAATAGTCCGGTAGCAAATTTTACAGTATCAGATTCTTTTACTACCTGCCCACCATTAATTATGCAGTTTACAAACCGTTCGCAGAACGTGCAATCTTATTTATGGGAATTTGGGGATGGCGGGGGAACCTCCACGGTTTTAAGTCCCCCACATTTTTACAGTTTTGGTGGCACTTTTACAGCAAAACTTACGGTAACAACTTACGGTGGCTGTACTGATGTAAAAACAAAACAGATGATGGTAAAAGGTCCACAGGGAACATTTACATATAATCCTATATTAGGTTGTACGCCTTTGAAATCATCATTTGCTGCAACGACACAATCTCGCCTTTCATTTGTATGGGATTTTAATGACGGTAATACCCTGTACACGACAGATTCTATAGTTTCTCACTCCTATACAATACCCGGAAAGTATGTACCTAAAATGATTTTAACTGATGCCTTGGGTTGTAATGTACCAATAAGTGGAATAGATACTATTAGAGTAAATGGCGTTAATACTGCATTTAAAGCCGATACGCTAATAAGATGTAATAGTGGAAACGTAATGTTTACAAATTCTTCATCAAGCAATGAGGCAATCAAAAGCTACAAATGGAATTTTGGTGATGGAACTTCATCAACTGAATTTCAACCTACACATTTTTATGCAGCTAGAGGATTATATTATCCAACCCTCGTTGCAAATTCACAATCAGGTTGTACCGATTCGCTCACTTCTCCTGTTGCAATAAGAGTTGTAAAAATTCCGGAAATATCCACTACACAATCACCTAATGGCTGTGTGCCACTTACCATGAATTTTAATGGTACCCTAAGAAACGCTGATACCTCTGCCATTAACTGGCATTGGACCTTTAGCAATCACACCTCCGCAAACGGGCAACTGATACTCCCAATTATTTTCAACACGGGAGGTGTTTACAATTATTCACTTACTGCAGTAAACAGCAGCGGTTGCAGAGATAGCGTGTCTGGTTCCTTTGAAGCTTTTTCAAAACCGATCATACATGCAGGTGAGGATTTAAATATTTGTCAGGGCACTGGTCAAACATTAAGTGCTACGGGAGCACCTTCATTATCATGGTCTCCGGCTGTCGGTTTAAGTTGCATAAACTGTGCATCTCCAATTGCTACACCAGATTCAACAAGAGATTATACAGTAACAGGAACATCGGCTCAGGGTTGTGTAAATACTGATGTAGTAAGGGTTGCTGTAAATTTTCCTTTTAAAATGCAGGGCGGCGTAAGAGATACATTGTGCATGGGTCAATCTAACATATTGACCATATCAGGAGCTGCTAACTACTCATGGTCTCCGGCAACAGGTTTAAATATTGCTACCGGACCAAAGGTGAAGGCAACACCGTCTGTTTCTACAAATTATATGGTTATCGGTAAAGATGCAAAAAACTGTTTTAGTGATACAGCTTATTTCCCGATAAAAGTTTATCCAAACCCAACTGTTTCAGCAGGTGCAAATAAAACAATCAATGTTGGTGAAACAATTACATTAACGCCCACCTTTTCTACAGATGTTACAAGTGTAAAATGGTCACCAACCTCCTGGCTTGTCAGTAATAACACGCCATCAATAACTGTAAAACCAAACCTTGAAACGCAATATAAAGTAACAGTATTAAATCCTGGAGGTTGCACTGCCTCTGCTACCGTTAATATTTTTGTGTTGTGCAACGGTGCAAATGTATTTATACCGAATACTTTTTCGCCCAATGGCGATGGCAGCAATGAAGTTTTTTACCCAAGAGGAACAGGCTTGTTTACCATTAAACAGGCAAGAATTTTTAACCGCTGGGGCGAAGAGGTTTTCGCCCGATATAGTTTTAAGGCAAACGACGAAAGTTTAGGTTGGGATGGTACAAGCAAGGGGCAAAAACTTGCAAGCGATGTGTATGTTTATATGATAGAAATTTTATGCGATAACAATAGCACATTGGTTTACAAGGGGAACATCGCACTGGTAAGATAGATTGATTTTGTGGACAAGTCTGATACATCTTACAAAACAAAAGTTTAAAGAATACGTTGTATAATAACAAGACTACAAACGAATAACTATCCAACATTGTTTATGAAAAACATTATCCAAATATTCCTTTTTGCCACATGGTTACTTGTGGTAAATTGTTCTAATTCAAAGGGGCAGGATATTCATTTTTCTCAAATTTTTGAAACACCCTTGCTTCGTAATCCTGCACTGGCAGGGCTTTTTGCCGGTGATATAAGAGTTCAAACAGTTTACAGATCTCAGTGGAACAGCGTAACTAAAGCATACAGCACTACCTCATCTAATATTGAATACAAATTACCTGTTGGTGAAAGTACAGATTACGTAACCGTTGGCGGACAGGTGCTCTATGATAAAGCGGGCACTGTAGACCTAACATCCACTCACATTTTGCCTGCTGTAAATTACCACAAATCTTTAAGTGCTGAACGTAGCATGTACCTATCCATGGCTATGATGGGTGGTTATGTACAGAGAAGTATTGACAGAAATAAGATGACAACCAACAGCCAGTTTAATGGAAATAGTTATGACCCAAATATGGCGACGGGCGAAACATTTTCAAAATCTTCTTACGGTTATTTTGATGGCACTGTAGGGCTAAGTTTTAATACGCAACTGGGTGAAAACATTGACAACAATATGTTTGTTGGGGTTGCGTATCACCATTTTAATAAATCTAAAAAAGTATCTTTTTACAGCGATTATAAAGTTGAATTAATGCCAAAATGGGTTGCCTCTGGAGGTGTTAGAATGAGCACAAACGATTACTCTTACATTACTGTCGAAGCAGATTATACCACCCAGGGAGTTAATAGAGAAATTATGGGTGGTGTAATGTATTCTCAAAAGCTGGATGACCCCGATAATCCTAAATATTTAATTCACGGTGGCGCATATATGAGATTGAATGATGCAATAATACCTGTATTTAAAGTAGAATCGAAACCTATTGCAGTAGCAGTTAGTTACGATATAAATATTTCCGGCTTAAAAAGAGTGAGTACCGGCAGAGGAGGTTTTGAAATTTCATTAGTTTTTCAAAAATTTTTAGACAAGTATAACAGCAGTAGTGACGCTACCCGCTGCCCCAAATTTTAATTGAGTATTTGTTTTATGGATTGTTTGGAGGAAAGCCTGCCCGCAAGCGGGCTTTCTTATTTTTAGTTTTCAGCAAGTATTATTTTATCTTCGCAAAAAAAATATTTACATGGCAATTACAGTAGGCTCTCAGGCACCCGAATTTTCTTTGTATGACTCAGATAAAAACAAAGTCTCGTTAAGTGATTTTCAAGAAAACAAAAATGTGTTATTATTATTTTTTCCGTTGGCTTTTACGGGTACCTGTACAGATGAACTTTGTGCAATAAGAGATGATATTGGCAGGTATAGCAATGCCAATGCGCAGGTGTTAGGTATTTCTGTAGATTCTGTTTTTACTCTGGCAAAATACAAAGAAGAGCAAAGCTATAATTTTCCGCTGTTAAGCGATTTTAATAAAGAAGTATCTACCGCCTACGAAACGATTTACGGATCCTTTACGCCAATGATGATGAGAGGCGTTGGCAAAAGGTCTGCCTTTATTATTGATAAAAAGGGAATAGTACAATATAAAGAAGTGCTGGAGAGTGCAGGTGATCTTCCAAATTTTGAAGCTATTAATAATAAACTGCAAAGTTTGAGTTAAAACGGGGTTAGATATTAAAATTTTCTTACTTTTATAATAAATAACAATGTTAAACGTTCTATTATTTTAATAGTGTTCTAAACCATTTTACTATTTTCACATAGTTGAAACAATTATCTTTCATACTAATTTTAATTATTGGAATAAATTTTACATCTTTTGCACAAAACAAAATCTTCAGTGATGAAGTGGCTGTTCAAACAAAATTTATAAAATCCTATCCAAATCCTGCCTCTTCGGTAGTCAATTTTGAATTTCAAAAAGGCTATAGCAGATCGTATTCTATTCAGGTTCTCAACTCCATCGGCAAAAAAATGTATGAGGCCAAAAATATTCCTTCCCAGTTTTCTATCAATTTGAAAGATGAAAAATTTTACCGGGGTATTTATATCTATCAGCTTATAGACAAAACCGGTGTTGTTGTAGAATCAGGAAAGATTCTTATCGTTAACTAAATTCTCCTCACTTTTTTACTGGTGTCAATTTGACTGAATACCTGCATTGGCAAAATGTTTGACTGTTGTACATTTGCACTCCATTTAAACAAAGAGATACTATGCAGGATACAGAAAAAACAATTCCGATTGTAGAAGATCAAATAGATATTAATTCCGATGCCGAAATTCCTGGAAACACACATTTAAGCAACCCCGAAGCCGATACAGAAAATAATACTGTTAAGTTAGAGGCGGACGTTCAGGAGCAAAAAGATAAATACCTACGTCTTTTTGCAGAATTTGATAATTACAAACGCCGTACTGCGAAAGAGCGTTTAGAACTTATGCAAACTGCAGGGAAAGAAATGGCCATAGCCTTATTAGATGTTGCTGATGATATGGACAGAGCAGAAAAACAAATTGCTTCTGATGAAGATATTAACCACGTAAAAGAAGGTGTACAATTGGTTTTTAATAAACTACGTTCTGTACTTCAACAAAAAGGTATTGTGGCTATGGCTAGCCTTGATACTGATTTTGATGTAGAAAAACATGAGGCGGTAACTGAAATACCTGCCGGAGAAGAAAAAGCAGGGAAGGTAGTAGATGAATTACAAAAAGGCTACTACATGAATGAAAAACTCATTCGTTTTGCAAAAGTTGTTGTAGGGAAATAATTTGCAAACAGGCAAGTTTGCAATTATGTAAACTCAGCCACCACACTTTATTATTTGCACATTTGCACGTTTGCAAATTGGCATATTACCAAATTTATGAAGAGAGATTACTACGAAATATTAGGCGTAAAAAAAGGTGCTTCGCAAGACGAAATAAAAAAGGCATATCGCAAAACGGCTATGCAGTTTCACCCCGATCGTAACCCCGGCGATAAAGCTGCTGAAGACAAATTTAAAGAAGCCGCAGAAGCATATGAAATATTAAACGACTCCGATAAAAAAGCACAGTATGACCGCTTCGGTCACAATGCATTTGCGGGTGGTCGTGGTGGTGCACAAGGTTTTGGCGGTATGAATATGGATGATATTTTTAGCCAATTCGGAGATATTTTTGGTGGCGGAAATGATGATGCCTTCGGAAGTTTTTTTGGTGGTGGAAGAAGAGGTGGCGGTGGCAACAGTCGTGGTACAAGAGGCAGCAACCTGCGTGTGAAAATGAAATTGACTTATGAAGAAATTGCAAAAGGAGTTACCAAAACCATTAAAGTAAAAAAGTATGTAAAATGTACTACCTGCACCGGCTCCGGTGCTAAAGATAAAAACAGCATGCAAACCTGCGGTACCTGTGGTGGTAGCGGCCAAGTGCGTAAAGTGCAGAATACCTTTTTAGGGCAGATGCAAACGGTAACAACCTGTCCGGCTTGTAGCGGAGAAGGAAGTACGATAACTGCAAAATGCCCACCGTGCAAAGGAGAAGGAAGAGTGTATGAAGAAGAGACAGTAACCGTAGATATTCCTGCAGGTGTGCAGGAAGGAATGCAGTTGAGTGTTTCGGGTAGAGGTAATGCCGGCGAACGTGGCGGCTCTTCGGGCGATTTGATTGTGCTGATTGAAGAAGAAGCACACCAGCACTTAACAAGAGAAGGTTTAAACGTAGGGTTTGACTTACACATTACCTTCCCCGATGCGGTTTTTGGTACGCAGGTAGAAGTGCCAACCATTGACGGACGAGCAAAAATAAAAGTACCACCAGGAACTCAGAGCGGTAAAATTTTCAGACTCAAAGGCAAAGGTTTTCCAAATGTAAACAGCTACGAAAAAGGCGATCAGTTGATACAAGTAAATATTTGGACGCCACAAAGTGTGAGCAGCGAGGAAAAAGATGCATTGGAAAAAATGCAAAATTCTAAGAACTTTACACCTAGCCCAGAGAAAAATGATAAATCGTTTTTTGATAAAGTGAGAGAGATGTTCAGCTAATAAAATTGAATCAATATTATTTAAAATGCCTGCAGTTTTGCGGGTATTTTTATTTGGGGCTTTGAGCATTTAAAATAATTCAACCTCTGTTCGTTACCCGCCTTCAATGTTTTTGCTCAAATGCAGCAAAACAATTTAGGGCCAAGCAACGCAGCCTAGCAGTTTATATTTTTCAACATTTATTATGGAGTAAATGGGTCAATTTTTCATTAATTTGCCACTACAATTATGCTGCAAAAATTACGAATACTTAACTACGCTATTATAAATGAACTAACCATCAGTTTCTCCCAAAAGCTGAATATTATCACAGGTGAAACAGGTGCCGGCAAAAGTATTTTAATGGGGGCGCTGGATCTGGTATTGGGTAAGCGTGCAGATACTGCAATATTAAAAAACAAAGAAAAAAAATGCGTTGTAGAAGCTACATTCGTTGTAAAAAACAATGATGCTATTCATCAGTTTTTTACAAACAACGATCTTGATAACGAAGAAGAAATTTTAATAAGAAGAGAGATAGGTGCAAACGGAAAAAGCAGAAGTTTTG
>JANXTN010000347.1 GCA_025352435.1 Ferruginibacter sp.
ACTCGGAATTGTCCTTTGTTCATCATGGTGACACTGTTTTGGTGTCAACCTATTTTAGGACTATTCAAACTCATTGATAAATAAAAAAAGCATACCACATTAGTATGATATGCTTTTTTGCAGAGAGGAAGGGATTCGAACCCTCGATGCAGTTTCCCGCATACACACTTTCCAGGCGTGCTCCTTCAACCACTCGGACACCTCTCTGTTTCTTGTAATTTTTAGAACTGCAATTACAAAAGTGAAATTTTTAATGGCGGCAAAAATACATCTTCAATATTTATACTCCGAATATTTTTTCAGCGTTTGTAGTCGTAATATCTTTTACTTCACTTTCACTTATTCCTTTTACAATAGCCAGTTTTTCTACAACATATTTTAAATAACTGCTTTCATTTCGTTTGCCTCGCATAGGCACAGGTGTTAAGTATGGCGCATCGGTTTCGAGCACAATATGTTTCATGTTCACCGCTTTTAAAACCTCTGGTAGACCTGCATTTTTGTATGTAACGACTCCTCCAATACCCAAATAAAAATCCATATCAGTGATTTGATTGGCTTCATGTAAACTTCCACCAAAGCAATGAAAAATTCCTGTTAGACCTTTTGGGGAATATTTTTTTACCACATCAATCGTTTGCTGCGTAGCATTGCGAGTATGCAATATCAGTGGCAGTTTATAAGTCAATGCATATTCTATTTGCATTTCTAATGCTAGGTATTGCTCTTTTACAAAAGTTTTATCCCAATAGAAGTCGAGTCCGGTTTCACCAATACCTATAAAATTTCTTTGCTGCAACAACTGTTCTACTTGGTGCAGTTCCTCTTTATAATTTTCTTTCACGGAGCAAGGATGCAAACCCGCCATTGAAAAGCATTTATCAGGAAATAAGTTTTCAATCGTATTCATTCTTTCCGTAAAACTCGAATCAATAGCAGGCAGATAGAACTTTGTAACTCCTTCCTCAGAAGCACGTGCTATCACAAGTCCTATATCTTCTTCATACTCACTACTGTATAAGTGACAATGGGTATCTATCATAAAATAATTTAAAAGAATAAATATAATATTATTGTTGTTTGTAATATCTATCGTACTTTGAGTACAGTTTTCATAGGGTACGGATTAAAAAGGGCTTGGGTTTCTACCCGAGCCCATTTGTTTTTTAATTGAAGCTTTATAAATGTTATGGTAATTTTTTAAACCGATATCCTTGGTCGGAAAATAATTTTAAAATTTTTGGTAGAGCGTACATCAGTTTTTCAGCAGCCTTCTCGCTATCATGAAACACGATTATGCTGCCATTAGAAATCTTAAATACAACATTTTCCAAACATCTTTTGGGAGTAATGGATTTATCAAAATCTCCACTTAACAACGTCCACATTACAATTCTATAAGGCCTATTTACTGATGTAATTGCTTTTGCCTGAAATGCTTTTATCCGTCCATACGGTGGTCTGAACAAATTACTTTTTATAGATTTAGAAGCCTCTAAAATATCTTGGACATAAGCCTTATCATTTGTTTTATATCCATTTAAATGCTGTTGTGTATGGTTTCCAACAGCATGACCTTCGGCAATAATGCGCTCATATACCTCCGGTTGTTTGATTACATTGTTGCCTATACAAAAAAAAGTTGCCTCTGCATTGTACTTTTTTAATTCATCTAATACGAAACCAGTAATTTCTTCATGCGGACCATCATCAAACGTTAGATATATTTCTTTTTTCGCCCCATCCATTTCCCAAAGTCTGTTAGGATATAAATATTGTAACCACTTTGGGGTTTTCACAAAATAAAACATATTGCAAAATTAATCTTTACCTAGCATTAAAAAATTAACGCATCACTTTCTATCTGTAACATTTTACAACAAAATTTTAGAACCCTTTTCCAAATAGTATCTTTACAAGCTATGAGTAAAGTAAGAGTACGATTTGCCCCAAGCCCCACGGGAGGCTTACATCTTGGTGGTGTAAGGACAGTTTTATATAACTATTTGTTTGCTAAAAAACATGGTGGCGATTTTATAGTAAGAGTGGAAGATACTGACCAGTCAAGGTTTGTAGAAGGTGCAGAAGAATATATTTTTGATTGCTTGAAATGGTGTGGGATTGAAGCTGATGAAAGTGTTGTGAAAGGTGGTGCTTATGCGCCTTATCGCCAAAGCGAAAGAAAAGATTTGTACAAAGCATATGCAGAAAAACTGGTTGTTGATGGGCATGCTTATTACGCTTTTGATACCCCGGAAGAAATAGAAGGTATGCGTGTGCAGCGGAAAGCAGCAGGCAGTGGAAGCTTACAATACGATGCGGGTATAAGAATGAAGATGAACAATTCTTTGCGCCTTTTGCCTGACGAAACTGCAGCGTTGATTGCCTCTGGCAAACCTTATGTTATTAGAATAAAAGTAGAAGACAACAGCAGTGTTGCTTTTACTGATATGATACGAGGCGAAATAACTTTTGATACAAATAATGTAGATGATAAGGTTTTAGTAAAAGCAGATGGAATGCCCACTTATCATTTGGCTGTAGTAGTTGATGATTTTTTAATGAAGATCACACATGCGTTTCGTGGGGAAGAATGGTTGCCAAGTGCACCCGTACATATTTTACTCTGGAAACATTTATTTGGAATTGAGCACATGCCACAATGGGCGCATTTACCTCTAATTTTAAAACCTGATGGTAATGGAAAACTAAGCAAAAGAGATGGTGACAGGCTTGGCTTTCCCGTTTACGCAATGGACTGGACCGACCCTAAAACAAATGAAGTAACAAAGGGTTTTAAGGAGCTCGGTTTTTTACCTGAAGCATTTTTAAATATGCTTGCTATGCTTGGCTGGAACCCCGGAACCGAACAGGAAGTATTTACAATGGAAGAAATGATGGAAGCTTTTAGCATGGATCGTGTACACAAAGGCGGGGCAAAATTTGATTTTGAAAAAGCAAAATGGTTCAACCACCAGTGGTTACAAAAGTTGTCCGTTGTGAGTTACGGATTACGGGTAAAAGCAATTCTTGAAGACAAAGGAATAGTTATAACAGACGATGTATATTTTGAAAAAGTTCTAGATCTTGTAAAAGAAAGATGCACATTGTTGACTGATTTTTATGAGCAGGCAGGTTACTTTTTTAAAGCTCCTACAACATGGGATGAAGCGGCGGTGAAACCAAAATGGAACGAAAGTAAAAATGATTTCTTTATTTCATTTATTAAAAAATTAAAAGAAGAAGTAGATTTTTCTGCAGAGAAAATAGAAATAGTTTTTAAAGAATTAGCTACGGAAAAAAATATAAAACCTGGTGAATTACAACTACCGATGCGAGTAATGTTGGTTGGTGCAAAATTTGGACCGGGTGTTTTTGAAATAGCAACAATCATTGGAAAACATGCTACTATTGAACGAATAGAAAGGGCGTTGGATATTTTTAAATAGTTGTTTAAGCCAATGTCTTCAGCGTAAACAGAAACACATAATTTCAAGTACTTTTACAATACATAAAAATTTGGGTGTGAGCAAAATATTAAACAGACCGGTAAGGGTATTGGTAGCTAAAGTTGGATTAGATGGACATGACAGAGGAGCGAAAGTTATAGCGACCGCATTAAGAGATGCAGGTATGGAAGTGATTTATACAGGTCTGCGCCAAACCCCTGAAATGGTTGTGAATGCTGCATTACAGGAAGATGTGGATGCCATTGGGGTAAGTATTTTAAGCGGTGCGCATATGACTGTTTTTCCAAAAATAATGACCTTGCTTAAAGAGAAAGGTATGAATGATGTACTTCTCACAGGCGGAGGAATCATTCCTGAAGATGATGTAAAAACACTTAATGAAATGGGTACAGGAAAATTATTTCCTCCCGGCACTACATTCGGCGAAATATCAGATTATATAAAAACCTGGGTTGCGGAGAATAGAGATTTTTAAGGACCCCTCCTATCCTCCCGAAGGGGAGGAAATCTTGGAGACCTTAGCGAAGATTGACTTAATACTCCATTTGTTATTAAAGATTATAGTTGAAATATAAACCCCAACCTTTAACTTGTAATCCTCAACTAGATATTCGGAAGTTCCAGCCTGTTTCGCTTAGAATAAATTCTTATTATCAATACCATTAAAACACAAGCCAAAAGATTCACATTTTTATTGATGTTGGTATTTTGCAACAGCAAATAAAAGCCACCGCCAATTGCACAGGCCGTTGCATAGAGTTCTCCTTTTTTAAAAAGATTTGGTACATCATTGCAAAAAATATCAGCAATTAAGCCACCAAAGGTTGCTGAAATTACACCCATGATAAGTGCGTATGCATCATTCACACCATTCCGTTGTGCCACTTCAATACCGGCGGCGGTAAATAATCCAATACCAAGAGCATCGGTAAAAAAGATAGTTTTACTAAATTTATTTACGCCTTCCTTCAACAAAAAAGTGATGATTACTCCTGCAAAAACTAAACCCAAAGCAAAGTAATCGTTTATCCAGTTAACCGGTTTTACACCGATCAATAAATCTCTGATAGTGCCGCCCCCATAAGCTGTTGCAAACGCTACCACAAGCCCTCCAAAAATATCCATCTTAAATTTTCTTGCTTTTAATGCACCGGTAAGAGCAAAAACAAAAGTACCGGAGTAGGTGATGATATTTAGCAGCGTCATGCGGTAAAGTTATCCTATTCACCACAGAGAAATGAGTGATAGGCTTTTCGTAGAGTGACTATACAATGAACGCCAAGCATGAATATGCACTTAATTCTTAGTTCCTAAATGCCTTATCTTCGAAACATAAAATCTATAAAATGACTTTTGAAACTTTACTTTTTGAAATTGAAAATGGTACTGCAGTTATAACAGTAAACCGTCCTGAAAAAATGAATGCATTGAACAAAGATGTATTTACAGATTTAGATGATGCAATAAGTGAAGTATTAAATAATGATGAAATAAAGACCGCATTAATAACCGGTGCAGGACCAAAATCTTTTGTAGCCGGTGCAGATATTAGTGAATTTGGAGGATTGGATTTAGCTGAGGCGATGGCTTTATCAAAAAGAGGACAGGATATTTTTTTAAAAATTGAAAATAGCCCCAAGCCGATTGTTGCAGCGGTGAATGGATTTGCATTAGGAGGTGGTTGCGAGCTGGCAATGGCTTGTCATTTTCGGCTATGCAGTGACAATGCAAAATTTGGTCAGCCCGAAGTAAACTTAGGATTGATACCGGGTTATGGGGGAACACAAAGGCTTACACAATTGGTAGGTAAAGGAAAAAGTATGGAGTTGCAAATGACGGGTTCATTGATTGATGCACTTGAAGCTTTAAGATTGGGTTTAGTGAATCACGTAACAACACCTGAAAATTTGATTGCGAAAACAAAAGAAATTTTACAACTCGTACAAACAAAAGCACCAATCGCCGTGGGTAAAATTATAGAGTGCATAAATATTTCCGTTATAAGCGATTCCACTTTTACAGATGGCAAAACCGGTTACGAAAAAGAGATAGAAGCATTTGGAGAATGCTTTGGCACTGAGGATATGAAAGAAGGAACGACTGCATTTTTGGAAAAGAGGAAAGCAGTTTTTGTAGGGCGATAAGAGCCACCTCGACCTAATTCGAAAGAGGAAGAAACGGCGAAACTTTTCTATGAATAGAAATATTATAAAACGCTTTGTATGACATTTCATTCTAAAATTCTAATCACTTTTACAAAATGTGTTTTGTAATATCCTGAAAAATTATTGATAATAACACCCACATTTTTGCCCGAGGCGGAATGTATAAATTGTATATTATCTGCTACAGAAGTGATGATGCCCATATGACCAACAATCCCACTTGCATTGTCAAAACCAGTAAATAAAATAATATCGCCAGGCTGTGCGTTTGCGATATCAACTTCCGTTCCTTCATCAGTAAAATTTACGGATGACCTAGGCGCCTTTACATTGAAATGATTGAAAATTACTGTAATAAAACCTGAGCAATCCAATCCATTTTCCGTAATGGCAGAACCATATTTATAAGGCGTACCAAGCAATTTTTTGGCATACGAAACAAATTCTTTTCGGTCTATTTTCAATAAAGTTGTAAAAGTTTTTGCTCTCTTGGTTGCAGATCGCACAGCTACAGTATTTTTACTTTCAGGTACAGTAGCAGTCTTATTCTCTGTCGTTTTTTTTGCAGAACTACAGGAAGAAATTATTATGGTAAAAAAAAGGATAGGTAGTAAAACTTTTATCATTTAATTATTTTATTGCAACATAAATAAGAAAATTCAAATTTTTTACAGCAGTAATTTCATTTGTACAATCATTAACCAAAATAGAATGTCTCTGCATTTGAAACTAGGCATCTTATAATCCTTTGCTATATTTGCGCATCTTTAAAATAAAATTTTAGAACCATGGAATTTAGAATAGAAAAAGATACGATGGGCGAAGTGAGTGTACCTATAGATGCATATTTTGGCGCCCAAACACAGCGCAGCATTGACAATTTTAAAATAGCGCAGGATATAAATAAAATGCCAAAAGAAATTATAAAGGCATTTGCATATTTAAAAAAAGCAGCGGCACTTACCAATAAAGATGCAGGTGTTTTAACCCAAGAAAAAAGTGATCTAATAGGTAGAGTATGTGATGAAATATTGGAAGGAAAACTTGATGAGTGTTTTCCTTTGGTAGTATGGCAAACCGGTAGCGGCACACAAAGTAATATGAATGTAAACGAAGTGGTTGCCTACCGTGGCCATGTTTTAAATGGCGGTAACCTCGCTGACAAAGAGAAATTTCTTCACCCAAATGATGA
>JANXTN010000361.1 GCA_025352435.1 Ferruginibacter sp.
AAAATTACGCCTCCTAACCCAAGCCAGCCATTTTCTAATTTATCTCTAAAAAACTGCGCATCGGCAAAGGCACTTATAGTTTTATATGGTTTAGAAATAATACTATTCCATTGTGTTCTGTAATTTACTCCAATACGATAATCAGCATCAGGAATGAAGCCTGTATTGGCGGGATTGGTTGTAAGCGGCGAATTATAAAACTGCGAAAAGTGCAGATCCTGCGCCATAGAAACAGTTCCCATGAACAACAATATTGAAAGAATTAATATTTTTTTTATATGCTTCAACTAATGTTTTAATTATTTATTTGTGTTGAAATTAATTCGATTTGAAAAAGTTATTTTGTTAATTAACGAACGAGATTTTACCTACCTCAACAAAGTAATATCACCGGTTTTTCTTACCTTTTTACCATCACTCAATTCTGCATCCAAAGTATAACCATACACATCAGTTGGTTGTAATTTTCCTTTGTATGTACCATCCCATCCTTCACGCTTACTCGATGATTGAAATATTAACTGACCCCACCGATTGTAAATTTTCCAATCCAATTTTACAATACCAAAACCACGCACACTCACTACGCTGTTAATGCCGAATCTACCAGGCGTAAATGCATTAGGCACATCCAGCAAAGGATTTACTATCACATCTACGGGCAAGTCAAATATGGCTGAACAACCTGCTTTGCTAGAAGCAGTAAGCCTTGCACTGTACTTACCTGTATTGTTATATTCATGTACAGGAGCAAATTCCGTAGATGTTTCTCCATCGCCAAATTCCCACAAATAAGTATCTGCAAAAGTGGAGAGATTGGTAAAGCGTACGGGCACATTTGGCTCAGGCGGATTAGGTGCCCAGGTAAACAATGCGTTTGGTTTTTCCTTTATAACAATAGTGAGAAAATCTGATTTATCCACCTTGTTACAGGTGGTAGAATCGTATGCAATCAGATAATAAATATATGAGCCTGCTGTGTTGTAAATATGTGTCGGTTCAAAATCAGCAGAAGAATCATTTGCACCGGAAGCAGGATCTCCAAAATGCCACGACCATGATAATCCTCCGAGTGAATTATTTTTAAATTTGATGGTATCGCCAATGCATCCTATTGCAATTTTTGCAGGTAATGCTTTCACAATCGGATTTATTCTTAAAGTATCCGTCAGGGTAAAAGGTGCATTACAAAAACGTGGATCTATCACTGTTAATTTTACTATATATGTGCCCGGTCCGGGAAACCGATGAATTCTGTCAGGAGCTAATCCTGCAGTGTCTATAGCGGATCCATCACCATAATCCCACACAAAAGATTGATTGGTGAAGGTGGAACCGAGGGAAGAAGATGATGTATTTGTAAACCTATAAATGGTACTATCGCAGGGCGGCAATTTGCTTTTTGAAAATCCCGGTGCAACTTTATTATTACCTGCAGTTATCGTAATATAGGATGTATCTCTAATGTTACAAGTACTGGAATCTTCTGAAATTAATCTTACTCTGTACGTGCCTACTGTTGTGAAAGTGAAATTGGTTGAAGGACTTGAAGTGATAGTATCTACCCCATTCGGGTTTGCTGTGGAATTAAAGTTCCAATAATATTTTACACCTTTTTGTTGAAGGTCTTTAAAATTTACAAGAAGAGGAATACAGCCCACGGTGTCCTTGACATCACCATCAATAGACGATTGTACTTGGGAAGAAATACCCGCAAAATTCATTTCAATTTTTACAGAGCCTTGGTTACAACCGCTGCCACCATTTACCCTGGCCCAAGCATTTGCCGTTGCAGGAAAAATTACCTGAGGGTTAGAAACTCTGCCCTGACAATTTGCACAAATGGCCTGATATATTACACCATTGGCGTCAAAACGACTGGTACCACCGTCTACATGATCGCCCGTGTTACCGCCATTTTCGCCGTAATGAGAACCAAACAACTGAGATGCTGCATCTTTCTTTAACACGAAAAAATAGAAATCTTTTCCATCGGGTGGAGGTATAGGAGACAAAGGATTTACTTCGGGGAGACCGGAAGTGTTTCCTGTTGAATAACCCTGACCTACATTTATACCGCCTCCCCAACCCGATACATAAACATTCTCACACCTGTCAACCAAAAAAGCAATGGGAGAAATACTTGGGTCGCTACCGCTTTTACCAAATACAGTTGAGTAAACATAATCAGATAAATCAGGTTTTAATTTGGATATAAACTGTTTGGATCCGGCATTTTCAAATGCTGCATTGACTACAGGCCACGAACCTGTGGTTGTTCCCATCACATAAGGAAAACCTACCTTATCGAATTTTAAGCCATACACCAAATCCTTCGCACTTGTACCTAAATAAGTAGTCTTTAAAAATGAAGTTCCGTTTGGAGGAAGGATGGTCACAAAACCATCAATATCTCCCTGAAAACTGGAATTAATAGTACCTGCGGTATTGCCGGGCAAATTTGAACTTGAGGTAGCACCACCAATGTAAAGGTTTTGCGTGATGGGATTAATAGAAGCTACAAAACATGCATCATCACTGGTTCCACCAAAATATGTGGAAAATAAAACTGCTGAGAGGTTGGGGGTAAATTTCAGAATTACACCATCTTGCACACCCCCAAAAGTGGGTTGTGCAGCAAGAAATACAGGAAAGTCATTGGATTGTGTACAAGATGCCAAATACACATTGTTATTTGCATCTAAAATAACTTCGCTTCTTGCATCATCGCCATAATTTCTTCTCAGCCTATCAGCACCGCCGGCACCTACATATTTAGGACGAATATTTACGCCGTCGTCATTAGAGCCGCCGATTTTTACTGAACCTAATAATGCAGTGCCTGCAGCATTAAACTTAGTAATAATAATATCGAAATTTGCACCATTAGACGGAACGCCCGTAAGGAGGGGGTAGTTAGAGGAATTACTCCGCCCTGCAACAATTAAATCGCCTGCTGCATCTGTAATCATACTGTGTGGCTGTTCATTGCCGTTACCACCCAAATAAGTTGCATAAACCCGTTGACTTCCATCTGCTGAAAATTTAAAGATGGCAATATCAACACCACCAAATAAACCTTCGGAAACACCACCGTTAAACTGAGTTTGATAGGCACCCGGAGAAACAGGGAAACCTGATGCAAAGGAAATTCCTCCTGCAAAAAAAGTTCCATCAGGACCGGGCGTTGCTGTGTACCCCCAGTTGTCTGATGTGCTCCCTGAAAGTGAAGAAAATATTATTTGCGGATCAATAACGAGTGTTGCATTTTCGTTGTATTTATCTACACTAAATGTTACCACATTATCTCGTATTACATACTTTGCAGTAATAGCTGATGAGCCTTTTAAACCCGTTTGATAAGAATATGGCGCCAACTCTTTTACATCTCCAACGGCAGTCTGTACGATCAGTTCTTTTTCCTTTATGGAAAGAGAGGTTACACCGTCATATCGCATTGCTATCGCAGAAGGATTGCCTCCGGGCCGTACGATAAAATCATACTTAAGTTGGCCTTTATCGCTGTAATATCTAAGATCAATATTGGGATAAATATTTTTGTAAGTTACCGCACCATAAATTTTACAATTACTCGCCCATTGAGAAGGATCGTTGCCTATAAAATAATTATTGTAAGCAATGGAAACTTTATCCGGTACCCTTGCTGCAGCATTGTTGGCACCTAAAAAAGCTACCTTGTAAACCGCTGAGTGAAGTGTAAAAGTGTCAGGTCTACTTTGTTTGGAGTTCGATTTTATTGAGGAGCCATTGTGTGTATATTCAGAAAGCTTTATCACATCATCCGGCTTGTGCATTAAAACAGTAAAACCTTTATTTTCTAAAAAAAAAGAACCGTTGCCAAAATCACCGCGAAAGTTTACTTTTTTATCCCACTGTCCTTTGTTTTGAACAAATTCAATCTGTGCTATTGCATTTTCAGCACAAAAGCAAAGCGACAAAAACAGAAAGGAAAGTAAAATGGGTTTAGATAAAAAGTTCAATGGAAATATTTATGTACAAATTAGTTAAATAAACGAACAAAAAAGCGCTTCTGTTTTTGAATAACGATATTATGCTGTTGTTTAACTTTACCTTACAAAACCTATGCTATTTTACTCCACTTGGTTTTGCCTTTTTGCGAATTGAGATAATTTCTTACCGGTAAATTTTCTTCCAGGACAATATCAGGATCCGTCGATAACAATTTTTCTACAGTAACTTTTGCAACTTCCAGCATTGCCTTATCATTGACCAGACTTACCAGCTTAAAGTTTAAAGCCCCGCTCTGCCTTGTGCCTTCTATTTCGCCGGGGCCTCTTATTTCCAGATCTTTTTCAGCTATCGCAAAACCATCGTTTGTGGCCACCATTATTTTCATGCGTTCCCGTGCATCGTTGGAAAGTTTATTTCCTGTAAGCAAGACACAATAACTTTTATCTGCCCCACGCCCCACTCTGCCTCTTAACTGGTGCAATTGAGATAAGCCAAACTTCTCCGCACTTTCTATTACCATTACTGAAGCGTTTGGCACATTCACTCCTACTTCAATAACTGTAGTGCTCACCATAATATTTGTTTCGCCCTTTACAAACCGCTGCATATTGGCCTCTTTTACTTCAGGCAGTTGTTTACCATGCACCATACTTATCCAAAACTTTGGTTCAGGAAAAAAAGATTTTACCTCCTCATATCCTTTCATCAGGTTTTCATAATCCATTGCACTGCTTTCTTCAATAAGTGGGTAAACAATGTAAGCCTGTCTACCCAACGCAATTTCTTCTTTTATAAAACCCATTACCTGCGGCCTGGTGCCCTCATTTCTGTGCGTCGTTAATATTGGTTTTCTGCCCGGGGGCAATTCATCCATCACACTATAATCTAAATCTCCATATGCGGTAAGCGCCAGTGTTCGTGGGATCGGCGTTGCTGTCATAACCAGTATGTGTGGCGGAATTGTATTTTTATCTCGCAACTGTGCCCGCTGTGCCACACCAAATTTGTGCTGCTCATCTATCACTGCAAAGCCAAGGTTTTTAAATTTCACTTTGTCTTCTATCACTGCATGTGTTCCTATTAAAATGTGCAAAGTTCCGTCTTCAGCATCTGCCAAAATTTGCTTGCGTGCTTTTGCTTTTACAGAGCCGGTGAGCAACTGCACATTCACAGGCATGTCCTTTAATAATTCTTTTATGCTTAGTAAATGTTGCTGCGCCAATATTTCTGTAGGCGCCATCAATACACTTTGAAAATTATTGTCGGCTGCTATCAGCATACAAAGCAATGCTACCATTGTTTTTCCACTGCCCACATCACCCTGTAAGAGCCTGTTCATCTGCCTGCCGCTGCCTGTATCTTTTCGTATTTCCTTCAGTACCCTTTTCTGTGCATTAGTGAGTGTAAAGGGCAAATAGTTATTATAAAACTCATTGAAATAACCGCCTACTTTATCAAAAATATTTCCTTTGCTAAACCTGTGCCGCTGCAGTTTCACAAGGTTCATTCTTAGCTGTGCAAAAAACAGTTCATCAAACTTTAATCTTCTTAATGCAAGCAAGTAATGTTTTTCAGAAGATGGGAAATGAATCTGTTTGTATGCATCATACCGACCCATTAATTTATATTGCTCAATAATATCCTTTGGCAGGCTTTCAGGTAAATCCTTTTGATTTATACGGGTGAATAGTTCTGTAGTGAATTTCCCAAAATTGTTGCCGTTAATTCCTCTCGCTTTTAATTTTTCTGTGCAGGGATAAATAGGTTCCAGGCTAGGGTTGCCTGCCATCTTTTGCGGGGAAAAACTTTCTATTTCAGGATGGGCAATTTGGGGCGTACTCATAAAAAAACTCAATTTGCCAAACAACAAATATTGCTGACCGACATGTAAAATTTTTTGCACAAAATTTACTCCCTGAAACCAAACTAGCTCTATTACACCGGTATTGTCTTTCAATTTTCCAACTAGGCGTTTGCCCCTACCTTCTCCTACCAGATCGAGACTTAATAAAATGCCAGCCACATAAGCATAATCTTGCTGCATTGTTAGGTTTGCAATAAAATCTACCTGCGTTTTATCCACATGCCTAAAAGGGAAATGACTGAGCAGATCGTCGTAAGTATGAATGTTCAGTTCTTTACGTAACATTTCTCCCCGCTGCGTAGAAATACCTGTAATGTATTCTATTGGAGTATTTAATATGTTAGGGGGGTTGCTGATATTGCAAATATAAATCAGCCGTAATAGGTTTTTATTCTTTTTCGATTGAGACATGCAACATAAAATTCATCGGGATTGTCATTGTTTATTATCAAAATTTCTAAAAAAACAAACCATAGAAATAATTTGTTGAAAATTTTTGCTAACGAAATGTTATTGTTTATATATATTCGTTTACATATCATCTAAACCAAATTAATATGCAAAAAATTAAACTTATCCTGACATTCCTAAGTGTCAGCCTGTTTTCGTTGGTTACACAAGCCCAGGTAAGAGGCAAAGTAACAGATGCTAAAGATGGTTCTCCTATTGCCGGAGCTACTATCAGTGTAAAAGGCAAAAGGGCCAATGCTATTTCCAATACAGATGGAACATTTGAAGTGAAAGCTGACCCGGGAGCTTCTCTTGAAGTTTCCTATGTTGGGTTTATTTCCCAAACTGTAAAAGGCGGAAGCAACACACAGGTTGCTCTCTTACAAGATTCGAAATCTCTTTCAGAGATAGTAGTTACGGGAGTAGGTGTTGCAACTTCAAAAAAGAAGATTGCATTTGCAGTAGAAGCTGTAAACCTTTCCAATCAGGTAAAAGTAGCCACCGGAGATGTTGGGCAACAATTGGTTGGCCAAATTGCAGGTTCGCAAATTAGCAGTACCAATGGCTCACCTGGTGCACCACTAAACATTGTATTGAGAGGAATAAACTCCATTCAAGGAGGAACATCTCCACTTATTATGGTTGATGGAGTAGAAGTGAGAGCTACTGATTTTAATTCACTTGATGTAAATGCATATGAGAGAGTTGAAGTTATTCAGGGTGCAGCAGCCGCTACACTCTATGGCGCACAGGGTGCAAATGGCGTAATACAGTTATTTAGTAAAAAAGGTAAACCTGGTAAACCATTGATTGAATTTAGCAGCAGTGTTACATCTAATGAGTTGTTGAACATAGGTGGTGTTAGTAAATCAAGATTTCATGCATTTGGAACAAATGCAAACAATGAAGTTGTAAATGGTACAACTCTTCTAGCGCTTGATCCTGCAACTTTAGGGTATAATACAAACGTGGCCTACAGCGCATTATCTACTACAAGTTATGCAAACAAGGCTTACGATAAAAACCTGCAATTTTACGATCATTATAAAATGTTTTTCCAAAAAGGATATGCGTTTAATAACAGCGTAACAATATCAGGCAGTAAAGAAAAAATGGATTATTTGTTGTCTGCATCAAACAACAAGCAGAATTCGAATTTTAAAAACAATGGTGATTACCAGCGCTCTAACCTTACAAGTAATTTGGGAATCGAACTTGCAAAAAATCTAACATTAAGGTCAAGCACTCAATTGGTTTATACAAAAAATACTTTGAACGATGCTACCGGTAGAGGAATATTATATAGCTTAAACAATACCCGACCGTTTGCCAACTACGATCAAAAAGATCTGGATGGCAACTATGGCGCTTACTTTGGGAATGCAGTAGGGGTTAATAGTTACAATCCTAACTATGTAAACCAATATTCAAGCACACTTGATAATAAAGTAGATGTTGTTCAAAACTTCAGCTTGAACTACAAGTTTCCAAGATACCTTGAACTTGATACAAAGTATGGTATAAACTTTCAGCAGCAGAATTTAATTTACCGGTATGAAAACCAGGAGTTGAATAAAAATGCTGTTGATCAGGATTATTTTATAGGAAATTACAATCCGAATGCTTCTCCAAGCACAACTGGAGAAATAGACAATATTAATTACAGAACTACTTTTCAAAACTCTTTAAGCACTGCAACAATAAGAACAGATTTTGAAAAGGATTTTGGAATAAACATACCAATAAAAACAAGTACACAGGTTGCATTTGATTTAAGAAAAAATAACTTTAAGCAATTTTATGCTTATGGATATGATGCGCCAATTTTTTCACCATGGAATGCAAGCCAGGCAGGTGTTTACAAAGTCGTGTCTGATCGTAAAGAATCGTCACTCACGTACGGTACATTAATAAACCAGCGTATAGAATACAGCGATATAGCAGGGGCTTCAGTAGGAATACGCCGTGACTTTTCTTCTCTATCATATGTTGAAGGTGGTAAAGCATCGAGTTTCCCAAGAGGAGATGCTTACTTAAACATTTCAAATTTTAATTTTTGGAGAGGTGGAAAAATTAACGATGTAGTAAATTATTTTAAAATTAGAGCTGCTTACGGAGAAGCGGGAATACAACCTGCTTTTGGACAGCGGGATATTCTTTTGGGTGCAGCAAACCTCGGCCCAAACAATGTATTTAGACTACCAATTACTCCGGGTAATAAAAATATAGAAATTGAAGTAACCAAAGAAACAGAATATGGATTTGATCTTGGTTTCAAATTTTTAAAAGGAGATTGGTTAAAAAATGCTTCTATTTCATTAACAAAGTGGGATAGAAAATCAGACAATGTTATTTATAATGTAGATGTAGCTCCATCGCTCGGATACGGTAGTGCGCCACAAAATGCTTATGGCTTAGGCTCAAATGGTATTCAGGCATCATTGAATTTAAATGTATTGTCAAGCAAGAAATTCTCATGGGATTTTACTACAAACTTTTCACAGCAAACTTCAAAAATTACGAAAGTAAAAGGAGCTGAAGTTGTAATTACATCTTCTGCGGGCAGTACAAATTATGTACTGCGTGAAGGTGAAAGAATAGGACAGTTGTATGGCTTTTTAATTCTAAAATCTGTTGATCAGTTAAATCCAAAAACCGGGCAGCCTTTTATACCAAAGGGAAGTCAAGGTGACTATGAAGTAGCAAGTAATGGTTATGTAGTAAATAAAATAACTAAAAGACCTGCAAATTCTCCAACTCAGTTTTCGTTTGGCGACCCTAATCCTAAATTTAATATGAGTTTTATTAACACAATTTCTTTTAAAAACTTTGTGACGTTTAATATGCAATGGGATTGGGTATATGGAAGTCATTTATACAACCAAACAAAAAGCTGGATGTATAGAGATGGAATTAGCAGCGATTACGCTAATCCAATAACAATCACAAATCCAACAACGGGTCAAGCTGAAACGCAAGCCTATACCGCATTTTACAGAGGCATTTACCAAGCGGGAGCTAACAATGGTACAAAAGATTATTTTTATGAAAATGCTTCTTTCTTACGTTTAAGAAATATTTCTGCAGCATTCGATTTGGCAAAGTATACAAAACTCGCTTTTTTCAAAAAGGCACAATTGGTATTATCTGGTCGTAACTTAGTTACAAAAACTAAGTATACAGGTTACGACCCTGAGGTAAGTTCAGGTACAAATAATTCTTCCTTTGACAGAGCGGTTGATCACAACACTATTCCGAATACCAAATCTTACTCAATCGGGCTAAATATTTCTTTGTAATAAACTAAATTAAATTTAAAAAATGAAAAAAATAATAATAGCTTTTAGTTTAGTTTCACTTATTGCGGTTTCGTGTAAGAAAGAATTAAACATTATAGATACAAATAACCCCAGCCCTTCGGCGGCTGCTTCTGAGGCAGGCGTTATATCTTTAGGGCAGGGTGCCATTTATAGAAATGGATTTTTTGATTTAAAATACAGCGACGGTGTTTACGGAAGATTTTGGGCGGGTGCCACCGGCTTCCATGAAATGATGGGAGACATTATTGGTGTAGAGGCAGCTAATGCATATATTAACCAAATTGGATGTCCCAATAAAGTAACCTTAGATAATGGTACTGTAGTACTAAACCCAAGTGCAGTAAATACTCAATATGCACTTTTGAGAAGTGTAAACGTGAATGCCCAATCTGGCAGCAATCCTACTTATTATGAATGGGCTTATATGTACAACATGATTGTAGCAAGCAATAGTGTTATAGCTATTGCAAACAAATCTGCCTATACATCAGAGGCTGCTACTAAAAAGGCGACCATATTAGCCTGGGCCTATTACTGGAAAGGTTATGCTTATGCAAGAATTGGCTCTATTTATTATGCAGGCTTAATACAGAATGCGTCCTTTGAAGATCAGTCTACCAATGGGAATTACGTTTCTAAAGAAGCTCTTATCACAGAATCTAACAAAATGTTTGATAATGCGGCTACTCAATTAGCTGCTGCTACAACTGTATCAGCGTACACAGAAGTGCTTAGTAAATTGGTTCCTTCTTTCTTACAAACAGGTAAAGGTGGCGTATTTTCAAAAGCTGAATTTTTGAGAAACATCAATACCATGAAGGCAAGAAATATTCTTGTAAATACCCCAATTGCTGCAATGTCAACTGCCCAATGGTCAAGCATACTAACGCTAACCAATGATGGAATTAAATCTTCAGACAAGATATTTACAGGTCGTACAGATCCAAATGGAGATTTTTTAGGAACTACCATCGCAGATAAAGTTCAGTCTTCTGCTTCTGCAACAGGAACATATAAATTGAGTGAGCGTTGGATACAGGATTTTAAAACAGGTGACAAACGTTTTACAAATAACATCACCAAGTTAAATGCCGGAGTAGGTAATTTTAACCAAGACAGAGGAAATTCCTTTAACACTCGTTGGACACTAAAGAAAGCAGGAAATGGTTTAGCAGGTGTAGTAGTATATGCAAATTCAGACCCTGGTGCAAACGAAATAACGCTTTGTGGTACTTACGAAGAAAATGAATTGATGAAAGCTGAAGCAACCTTGTATGTGGGCGGTTTTTCTGCCGCAAGCATTACGACTGCAATGGCTTTGGTTGATAATGTTAGAAATTACCAGGGGGCAGGTTTAGATCCTACGGTTGCTACTACAATGGCTGAAGCTAAAGAAGAAATTCGTAAAGAGAGAAGAATTGCACTTGCCTTTAAAGGTCTTTCTTTTTATGATGCTCGTAGATTGGACATTATTGATCCTTCAAAGTCTCGCACAGGTGCAGTAGTATTAGCAGGTACTACGGGTATACTTAACACAAACGCAACAATAAATTATGGCTTTTTAGATTATTGGGATGTACCCGATAATGAACTTGCATACAATCCTGCAGCTGCAGGAAGTGCACCCATAAAAAATCCAAAATAATAATTTAATTCAACTAAATAAATAAAAGCTCGATCATTTCGAGCTTTTATTATGCAATAAATTTGATGGAAATATTTGCTCTTATCTGCACAATCATTTTAGTTTAAATTCGTCGCATGATTTTTGAAACCATACTGCCAGTTTAAAAAAAACAAATAATATGGAAAAGTTGCAAAAATTAGAACTGATGGATAAGATATTAAGAGAGTTGGAAGATCTTAAAAACAGCCAAACATCAGTGCTTAAAAAGATAGCACAAATAGAAGTAGACAATATAAATCTTGGTGTGGCGCTACTTGATAAAAAACTTCCGGATGTACATGAAGAAGTAGATTCCAGCGTACAGATAGTAACTGCGCTTCAGGAAGAATTTCAGGAATACAGAGAAAAGTTTTTTTCAGATAATAAACTAGCCTCGCAGGTAGACCCTACAGCATAAATCGATTTTAATCTCTGATAGTAAAATATCAGAGATTTTTTTTGCTTTTATGAAATGAAGTAATCCGCTAACAATTATCATTCACCTTGACCATTCCCAACTCCAAAACCTTATTTCTCCACACTCTTTTTCTTTCCAAAGCTACCCCGGCTTTTTCCATTGCTGCTGCGGCTAAAAGATGCAACATTGTATTCCGGTTGTTCACCTAATTCTTCGGGTATAGCGCATTTTAAAACCTCTTTATCAATCAGTTTTTCTATCTGGGCAAATTTTCTTTGCTCCTTTACATTAATTAATGTGTATGCAGTACCATCCGCTTCTGCTCTTGCCGTACGCCCTATGCGATGCACATAATCTTCACCATCGTGCGGCACATCAAAATTTATCACCAAATCTATGTCATCAATATCAATACCACGGCTAAGGATATCAGTTGCAACCAACACATGCAACCTTCCACTTCTGTATTGACTCAGTGCATTTTCTCTTTCTTCCTGTTCAAGATCACTGTGTATTTCGCCTGCATTTATACCATTGCGCTTAAGATCCTTTGTAAGTTGTTTTACATTTAATTTACTGCTGCAAAACACCACTACCATTTTAAATTGCTTGTGTTTTAGTAGGTAAACGATCAAAGGAATTTTTTGCTGATCATGTACTACAAATGCAAACTGTTTTATTTTTTCCGGCGGCTTGCTTAGTGAAATGTTTACCTCTTCTGGATTGGCTAATATTGTCTTTGCAAGTGTGCGAATTTTTGGCGGCATCGTTGCAGAGAACAATAAATTCTGCCGCTTTTTTGGCAAGTGCTGAATAATAAAATCAATGTCGTCATAGAAACCCATATCCAGCATTCTATCCGCCTCATCTAACACCAAATACTTAAGGTTATCCAGTTTTACATAACCCATTTTAATATGGCTCATCATTTTACCCGGCGTGCAAACCACAATATCTGCACCCATAGTGAGCGCCTTTTTTTCCTGTACAAAAGCATTGCCATCCCCACCGCCATAAATAGCAATAGAACTGATGCTTGTAAAATAGGAGAGCCCTTCGAGATGCTGAGAAATTTGAATGGCCAGTTCTCTTGTGGGAACAATGATCATTGCGGTAATACTGCTTGCATCGTGTACTGTACCTAAAATGTTGTTTATAAGAGGCAATAAAAATGCGGCTGTTTTACCGGTTCCTGTTTGTGCAGATGCTATAATGTCTCTGCCATTTAAGATATGTGGAATTACCTGTTCTTGTACGGGTGTGGCTGTGTCGTAGTTAGATGCTTCGATACCATCCAGTAATCGGGCATCGAACTTAAAATCTGTAAACTTCAATTTTTTATTGTAAAGGTACGAAAAGGGGGTTCAATATAAAGTTCTCGATAATAAAGTGTTTGTCCTCGCAAAGGATATAAGAAGCAAAGGCATAAAGCAACGCTGCGTCTTTTTATCTTTCTATTCTTTGCGAGAAAAAAATATATGGTTCTCGCAAAGTGAAAAAGAAGCAAAGCCGCAAAGCAACGCTGCGCCTTATCTCCCTTTTCATTCTTTGCGAGAAAAAAACTTTTACTTCTTACCCTCCACCGCATTTACCCCACACTCAAGCCATTGCAAATAATCTTTGGCAGATGGTGTATATGGTGCCGGGTGAGAGATCAACACCTGGTCAGTATTTAAAATAGCATACAAGGGCTGGGAGTTTTCTCTAAAGTTTTCCGTTTCAAAGGTTGACCACTTATCTCCTACCGAGCGTATTTTTCTTTCACTTCCATTCTTACTTGTGTAGGTAAATCGTTCTGCCGATGGCAGCACATTTTTGTCATCAACATACAATGAAATGATGATATACTTTTCTTTTAAAACCTTATACACATCAGCATCGGTCCACACTTTTTCTTCCATGCGGCGGCAGTTCACACACGCATATCCTGTGAAGTCAAGCAAGATTAATTTGCCTTGCTCCTTAGCCATTTTCACACCGGCTTCATAATCTTTGGTACAATTCAAATTTAAAATACAGTCGCTTTTTTTTTCATAAATGCTATACCACAATGGTGGCGGAAAGCCGCTTATCAAAGTAAGATTGGCATATTTTGTATTGGTAACACCCGGTGTGATGTATAATGTAAATAATGTGGTTACTGTGGCCAATACTATTCTTGTAATCGATAATTTCTTTACCGGGCTATCATGTTTAAACTTAATCAATCCCCACAAATACAACGACATCAACACTCCCACAATGACCCATATTCCAATGAAAATTTCTCTTTTTAAAAGCCCCCAATGCATCACCAAATCTGCATTTGATAAAAACTTAAATGCAAGCCCCACCTCTAAAAAACCAAGTATCACTTTTACCGTTGTAAGCCAGCCACCACTTTTTGGTAAAGACTTCAACATACCTGGGAAAAGGGCAAACAATGCAAAGGGCAAAGCAAGTGCAAAACCAAAGCCGCCCATGCCTGCGGTCAGTTGCATAGCACCACCATCAGCAGTTAATGAACCTGCTAACAAAGAACCTAATATTGGACCAGTACATGAGAAAGAAACCAACGCTAGTGTAAGTGCCATAAAGAAAATCCCCACTGCATTTCCTGCACTGGCTTTGCTGTCGGTTTTGTTGGTAAAAGATGCAGGAAGCGTGATTTCATACACGCCAAAAAACGACAATGCAAAAATGATAAAGATTACAAAAAAGCCAACGTTAAGGTAAACATTGGTAGAAATATTATTTAAAATGTCAGGGTTCAATGTATCAAGAAAATGAAACGGAACACTCAACAAAATGTAAATAAAGAAAATAAAGAAGCCATATAAAAAGGCATTCTTAATCCCCGTCTTTCTGCTCTCTGCTTTTTTTGTAAAAAACGAAACGGTTAGCGGGATCATTGGGAAAACACATGGTGTCAGCAATGCAACCAGTCCTCCAAAAAAGCCTAGTAAAAATAGTCCGCCTAATCCTTTAGATTTTACATCATCTGTTAGTGTAGCTGATGAAGTTCTACATTCCGTCAGTGGCTTATCGATATTAATATTGGGTATCAGAATTTGATTAGAAACGACTGCAGCAGTTTTTTCTCCCGTTAATATTTTTAGTGTATCGGATTCCGGGTAAAAAGATTCGTATGCGCCTACTTCATAATTTACCTTAAGCTCAAACGTAGCAGGAGCGGCCCCCGCAAGTGTAACAAGTTGTGTAAATACAATGCTGTCAGTTGTTGTTTTCAGTTTCTTTCCCCACACATGGTCATCAGTAAATGTGCCTGTAGTCCTTATCTGCAATTCATTCAAAGCAATAGCACTATCATCGTTGCTCACAGTAATGCCGGATATTTCTGTAGCTGCATCCGACGCTATATACACGTACCAGTCCTTTTTTATAATGCCGGTAAAAGTTATTTTGTATTTGCCCTCGCTTACCTTTTCCGCAGTGTTTTTCCATTGCACTATTGTGCTGTCCTGCGCTTTTAACTGTATTGAAAAAAATAAAACAGAAACAAATAATACGAACCGAAAAGTAAAAAAACGCATACAGTATAATTTATAAAAAAAACCCGATTGGTATATCGGGTATAAAATTAAAACTATTTAGTGATTAAGATTTTGGATCTATTCTAATCGCAAAAAGAATATCCCTAGGCGGTAAACATTTTTTATCGTTACAAACCATATAAGTTATTTTTCCTTTGGCCATTGTTGTTACAGCCGCTTTCAATTTCACACGCTGCACAAAATCTACCTTGTTGCCATAATACTTTAAGGTCATTCCAAAATTTTTATCAAACTCTTTTTCTAGCTTGCCCATTTCAGCCACTTTGCCATCAGGCTTAACTAATGGGTTTTTATCAAATGCAAAGGAAGTTGGTACCGGTCCATCTCCTTTAATATCCTGAGAATAAATATGCCATTTTGGTTCAAGCATAGCAGTCATGTGCAACTCATACACATCTCCTTTTATTTTTTTAGCAGTGTAAGTCCACTTTACCGGATTTTCCATTTGAGCAAATGCAGCAGCAAAAAAGAAGAAGGGTAAAATAGCAAGTATCAATTTTTTCATAAGTAATTATTATGGTGTAAAGTTATTTAGCTCTGCTATAAATACGATGTTAAATATCGAGTCTTACGAAATCGTCTAAGTTAAGCAACTACCGATGCAGTAATCTTTAGCAATTCATTAAAAACTATCCTACCATCAGTATTGCCCAGCGCATCGTGGCAGGCACGTTCCGGGTGAGGCATCATTCCAAATACATTCCCTGCAAGGTTTTTAATCCCCGCTATATTATTGGTGGTGCCATTGGGGTTATGATCTTCGTGCACGGTGCCGTCTGCATCACAATAGGTATAGATGATCTGTTTGTTTCTTTCAAGTTCTGTAAGCACATCATCTGCTGCGAAGTACCTGCCTTCGCCATGCGCAATCGGTATCATCAAAGGCTTGGCAGCTTCATCGTTCGGGTTTTTTATAAAAACATTCTTGCAGATAAACTGTTGGTTGGCATTGGCAAGCAACACACCCGGCAGCAACCCACTTTCGCACAAAATTTGAAACCCATTGCATACCCCCAGCACCTTTCCACCATCATTTGCAAAACTAATTACGCTTTGCATCATCGGGCTAAAACGTGCAATAGCACCACATCTCAGGTAATCTCCATAACTAAAACCGCCAGGCAGCACAATACAATCATCCGTCGTAAAATTGCTTATGCCGCTGTCTTTGTGCCACAGTGTAATCACCTCCTGCCCTAGGTCATTTTGCAGGGCATCTATCATATCTCTATCGCAATTAGAACCCGGAAACATTACTACGCCAAATTTCATTGATGGGTGTTTTATTTGCGAGCAAAAATAACGGTTTTGAAAATAAGATGAGGGACTGGAAATGTACGGCTGCATATTTGAACTAATTATGGTAGGCAATAATTTTTTTGTCAGACATAAATATTATTTTATGGATACCCAATACAGCAATTCTGAAACAGGAGATGCCGCTATCACTTCAGGTAAAAACATTTCTGCATGGTTGGCAACCTTAGAAGAACCTATAGCTTACGAAACTTTACAAGAAAATATAGATACCGACATATTGGTAATCGGCGGAGGAATTGCAGGTTTAACTACAGCTTACTACCTTGCTAAAGAGGGGCGAAAAGTGGTATTAATAGAAGATGGTTTTGTAGGAAGTGGCGAAACAGGCAGAACAACAGCGCATATTACCTGTGCATTGGATGATTTGTACATGGAAATAGAAAAACTTTTTGATGAAAAAACTGCCCAACTTGCTGCCAACAGTCACACAGCAGCCATTGAATGGATTGCCAACACCGTTAAACTTAATAACATTGATTGTGATTTTAAACGAGTAGATGGTTATTTGTTTTTACACCCAACTGATAATAAGGAAACACTCGATGACGAGTATGCTGCAACAAAACGTGCAGGGCTGCTTACAGAAATGCACAGTACTATTCCCGGTATCGCGGCAGAAGAAGGACAGCACTGTATTAAGTATCCACAACAGGCCCAGTTTCATATTTTAAAATATTTAAAAGGTCTTGCAAAAGCTTTTACAGAACACGAGGGAAAAATTTATACGAAAACAAGAGCAGAGAATATTTCTACCAAAGGCGCTACTGCAAATGGATTTGAAATAACAGCGCAACACATTGTGGTAGCTACCAACACGCCCATAAATGACTGGGTAACTATTCACACAAAACAATGGCCTTACCGCACTTATGTTATTGCTGCAAAAGTTCCTAAAAATTCCTTACCCTTTGCGCTGTGGTGGGATACAGGCGACAATGATTCCAAATGGGTTTCAAAGCCATATCATTATGTGCGTTTACAGCCATTGGATGATGACTATGATCTGTTAATTTCAGGTGGGGAAGATCATCGCACAGGGCAGGCTGATACCGAAGGCATAAACGAAGAGGATCGCTACGATAGATTAATTACATGGACAAAAAAGCGGTTTCCAATGGTAAATGACATTGCTTATAAATGGTCGGGTCAGGTAATGGAACCTGTGGATGCGCTTGCTTACATTGGAAAAAACCCCGGGGATGAAAATGTGTATATTATAACCGGCGACTCAGGCAATGGCATGACGCATGGCACACTTGGTGGCCTCATTATCAAAGATATTATTACGGGCAAAGAAAATCCTTGGATTGAAATATACAGTCCTTCCCGCATCAGTATAAAAGCTACCGGCAGTTATTTAAAAGAAGTGGGCAACATGACTGCTCAGTATGCAGACTGGTTTAAAGATGGTGATGTAAAAAATATTCATGACCTAAAACCCGGCGAAGGTGGTATTGTATCACATGGATTTAAAAAAATTGCAGCCTATTGTGATGAAGAAAATATGTTACACACCTGCACTGCTGTATGTCCACACTTAGGCGCTATTTTGCAATGGAACGCAGAAGAAAAAACTTTTGATTGCCCCATGCATGGTTCTCGGTTTACCACGGAAGGAGTTGTAATGAACGGGCCAGCCATAACGGACTTGAAGAAAATTTTGATTGTGGAGGAAGAGAAGGTAATGGTAAATACTAAAGAGAAAGATTATTACATTTGATAGTACTGTAATCTTATTTCACTTGTCTGTTGTATCAATGTTTGGATTGCTTCAGATTTCACATTTCTATTTTTTATACAAATATGTGTAAAGCATTTATGGTGTGATTACATTTTATCTGATGTTACGCCAATCTTTTTTACATTTTGTGATCATAGGTAATAATTTTTGCTATTTTCCATAGTCCATTTTTATTCTCCCAGATATGGGTAAATTTAAAAGTACCGCAAGCTAATTTACCATTTTCTGTATGGCAAAATGTATGTTTTCCCGTTTCGATCGCTCCATAATTTTTGATAGGATAAACCTCAAAAGTTTCTATGATGGGCTTTCTAGTTA
>JANXTN010000020.1 GCA_025352435.1 Ferruginibacter sp.
TCAAAACCACCGTCAAGGTTGCCGATCTTAAAAGAAAGTAAAACTAATCCCAAGACCGTAATCAATAAAAAAAAAGGAATAGTTAAAACAGGAACTACATTTTGCAATAAAAAAAAGAGGATCCTGCAAAAATAATAATAACTCACAGCAATGCAGCAAAGCACTATAAAACCTATAATGCTATAAATATTCAATGTAAAAAAATTCAGCACATCAAATGAAATCTGTGAATCTGCAACCATTGACTTTATTACTGCTGCAGTAAAATAGGTTACACCTAAAATAAATACTACTCCAACAATTAGTATAGTCCATTTTATAAGAAGGCAAAAAGATTTTTTGTAAAATGTTGCTTCTTTAATATGGTTTTTTATGAAACTTATCACCCAAAAGAAAAGCATCGCATTTATCAAAAGATCACCCAACGAGCGTAGAACAGGACCTGCACCATAAATGCTTGGATCAAATAAATCAAAACTGCGAAGTTGTAGTATGTTGAAGAAAAAATGCGTGAGAGTTCGTAAAATTAAAAGAGATAAAAAAAGAAAAGTAGTGGCAAACAGGAAGCCTCTTTTTTTAAAAAATAGAAGTGATGTAAAATGAATAAAAAGTAATAGAGGAAGTAAAGAGAAAAGTCTCAGCCAGATAGTAATTTTCGAATTAGGTTGATCACCGGGATTTATATTTTCTAAAGAGAATAAAAATGAACCCTTGTTATTAACTACAGAATTTTTATTTTTTTCAAGACTGATAGCGAAGTTGGAACCTAATGTCGGATTTATACAAAAATCATTTGCCAGATAATTGCTTGCAATGCTAAACTGCCATTTAATGGGCGTTAAGCTTACAATTATTATGTCACTGATATATTTTTTCTGAATAAAGAAATATCCATTTACAAGTTTTTTAAAATAGTTATTTTCTTTACTATTAACAATTTCCTGAGAGGGAATAATATTTTGAGTGCTCCAGCATTTAAGTTCTGTAAATCCATTAACCTTTTTAAAAACAAATAAGTTTTGCTTTATTGTGTTTTTTTCGAATGATGATGATAGCTGTTGAAAATCAGTTGCATCATTAAAATCGGGTTTATTTTTAAAAAGATTTTCAAACTCCTCTTCAGATTCTTTTATGTAACCCTGAAGTTGGTTTGTATACTTTTTTGTTAGACTTTCAGCCGAGGGAGCTTTCCCGGTAAAGATAGAAACTGCAAGCAATATCAATGAAATAAATAAGAGATAAATATTATCTCCTAATAAACGATTTGGTATGCCTTGTATTCGCAAGTTTTAGTGGACTAAATGATTAGTTTATTTATTTTCTTTTTGCTTAATGTCATTCCAGATAGTATCCATTTCTTCAAGGCTCATGTTTTCCAGAGATTTACTTTGTGCTGTTGCAACAGTCTCGATTGCCATGAATCGTCTAATAAATTTTTTATTTGTCCGCTCAAGGGCACTGTCAGCATCTACTTGCAAAAATCTTGCAAAATTAATGAGCGAAAAAAATACATCGCCCATTTCGTCTTCTATTTTATCATGACCACCTGCCTTTACTGCTTCTTTAAGTTCTAATAATTCTTCTTCTACCTTGGCATAAACCTGTTCTATATTTTCCCATTCAAAACCAACTGTTTTAGATTTTTCCTGGAGGCGTATTGCCTTTACCATTGACGGAAGCGATTTTGGAACCCCTTCTAAAACCGATTTCTTTCCTTCTTTTAATTTTAATTTTTCCCAATTCTGTTTTACATCTTCTTCCGAAATTACTTTTTTCAAACCATCCATTTTTCCGTCCCCATAAATATGTGGATGGCGGGTAATGAGTTTATCACAAATGCCATTTATTACATCATCCAAAACAAATTCTTTTTTTTCGCTTCCTATTTTTGCGTAAAATACTATGTGTAGTAAAATATCGCCTAGCTCTTCTTTTATTCCAGCCCAGTTTTCTGCATCAATAGCATCTGCCAGTTCATAAGTCTCTTCAATAGTTAGGTGGCGCAGCGTCTGAATCGTTTGCTTTTTATCCCATGGGCATTGTTCTCTAAGCTCATCCATAATTTTTACCAACCTTAAGAAAGTCTCATTCATAATTACATTTTATAAACAGATAATGAAAAAGCCACAAGGGCGAAAATGATTGATAAAAAAAGAAGAGCAATTGATAATATAAAAAGTTTTAAAACAGTTTTCCACCTTCCTTCATCATAGAAATTTCGTAATGCCCGATAAGCGTAATAGATAATCCCTATTCCCATCAAAAACTCTACTGTATTGAGCCAACCTAAATATTTTATTGAAGAAAGTTTCCCCAAAACAAACATAACAAGTAAATCAAGGTAAATAAAAATGTAAAAGTGAATAGTAAAAATTGCATGTGACACATAATAATGTTTGCCGCTTCTCATGTATAACAAATGCAGAACAAAAGCAAACAGTGGAAGTGTGAAAAACAAGGTTTGTGGTATTGAATGCAGCAGATTTTCGTATAGAGCATCTTTAATTTTCTCATTGTCGTCTCCATATTTTTCCTGTATCCGAAATTGTTTTTCAAGGATTATTCTCTTTACTAAGCCGTCATCTGCTTTACCAAGTTTTTTTAAAGAATTATACTCCTGCCTGTCTTTATATCCCAGGTTAAAAATTGTAAATTCTTTCTTTTTCTTTTTTAACTCAGGAAGCCTTTTTAAAGAATCCATT
>JANXTN010000029.1 GCA_025352435.1 Ferruginibacter sp.
GTTACGGAGCAAATTACAACAGCACGCCTGGAAGCTCATTCACAAGTTTAGGAAATCCGGATTTAACATGGGAAGAGAACAGGCCATTAGATTTAGGAATTGATTTAGGATTCTTTAAAAACAGAATCAACTTCACAGCAGATGTTTATAAAAGAAAATCTTCTAAATTATTGCTAGATGCACCTCTTTCTCGAACTTCAGGATTTGTTTCCATCAGAAAGAATATAGGAGCTTTGGAGAATAAAGGATTGGAATTAACATTGAATTTAGTGCCAATTACTACTAAAAACTTCACTTGGGACATAAGTTTTAACTATGCTACCAACCAAAATAAAGTTACAAGTTTACCTGACGGTAAGGATATCAATAATGGCTTATATATTTTTCGTGTAGGTTATGATGTTCAATCATATTTCTTACGTACATATGCCGGTGCAGATCCAGCAAATGGAGATCCACTTTGGTATACGGATTCTTCTTTATCGAAGACGCAAAATGTATACAGTAGTGCCAAAAGAATTATTCATCATTCTGCTTCTCCCACCTATTTCGGCGGTTTGACTAATACTTTTAAATACAAAGGATTTAGCTTAGAAGCTCAGTTTTATTATAGCGGGGGTAATTATACCTATGATAACTTTAACAGCTATTATTTGGCTGCAGGTTTTGGACCAACATTTAACAAATCAGCTAGGGTATTAGACAGATGGCAGAAGCCTGGTGATGTTACCGACATGCCTAAGTATATTTACAACGGAAATAAAGGCTTTGAAGGATCTTCTAGTTTCTATCAAAACAAAGGAGATTATATACGTCTAAGAAATTTACAACTTGGTTATAATTTACCATCGGAAATGGCATCTAAAATTAAGTTAAACAGTTTATTCTTTTACGTTAGAGGCACAAACCTAATTACTTTTGTTAAAGACAAAAATCAACCATTCGATCCTGAACAGGGAGCTAGTAGTTTGTCAAATCTTAACGAGTTTATACCAAGAACAATATCAGTAGGATTAAATTTAGGGTTCTAATTAAATAAAAAAAAATCATGAAGCAAATATTAAAATATTCTTTCCTTTTTTCAACGTCGATAGTAGCATTAGGACTATCCTCATGTAAAAAAGACTATCTCGAGCAGCTCTCTCCAACATCTATTAGTCCGGCTACTGCTTTAGCGGGTGAGACAGATGTAGCTGCCGCATTGCTTGGGGCATACGCAGGATTAAGAAATGTAGATCTTGAAGGCAGAACAGTGCCGGTGATTGGAGATCTTATGGCTGACAATACATACGTATCTGGAAAGAATTCTGGTCGTTATACAAGTTATGCAAATTACCTTTTTACTGTCGCAGATGGCAACGTAGCCGGTTTTTGGAATTCGGCATACAATACTATATTGAGGTGCAATCAAATAATAAATGCAAGTGCCCCGGCTTCGATAAACGTAAATCAATATAAAGGAGAGGCCTATGCGATAAGAGCATTGTGCTACTTTACCCTAGTTCGTTATTTCGCAAAGCCGTATACACAAGACCCAACCTCCTTAGGGGTTCCTATTGTTACGAAGTTTGATATATCATTATTCCCTGCAAGAAACAAGGTTTCTGAGGTGTATACCTTGATAAATGCTGATTTAACACAATCATTTACCTTGATGACTACTTTCAAAAACTCCACACAGTTTAGTAAATATGCTGCAAGAGGTTTGCAGGCTAAAGTCTATTTAACTATGGGCGATTATGTAAATGCTAAGACTGCTGCATTGGATGTGATAAATAACAGTGGATTTACTGTTGTAACTGCGGCCAATCATGCTTCTTATTGGTTAGGCGCATTGCCAAGAACGGACAAAGTAGAAACTTTATTTGAAGTATCTTCTGATATTTTAAACAACAATGGTTTTGACGGGCTTGCAAATATTTATAGTCAATCCGGATATGGAGATATGCTTGTTGCAAATGATTTGTATGCATCGTTTGCTACAGGTGATGTGAGAAAATCACTCTATGTTCCAGGTACAAGAGGAGGTGCTGCAGCAATTTTTGTAACTAAATATCCAAATACCAACGGTACTGATATTAGTGATACAAAAGTTGTAAGATTAAGTGATATCTATTTAATAGCTGCTGAAGCATCTTTACCAGCTAATGAGGCAGATGCTTTGTTGTATGCTAACTACATTACTTCTCGCAGAAATGCCGGTCCAATTGGATCTACAGGTGCAGCTCTATTTGAAGATATTATCACTGAAAGAAGAAAAGAACTAGCTTTCGAAGGTGACAGATATCTTGATTTAAATCGATTGAAAAGAGATGTTGTCAGAAGTACAAACTTCCCTTCAACAGCAAGAACAATTCTTTTCACTGATTACAGAAGAGTTTTACCAATTCCTCAATCAGAATTAGATGCTAACTCTAATATTAGAAGTCAACAAAATCCGGGTTGGTAATTTACATTATGAAAATAAAAAAGAGGCCGTCTACTTATGAGACAGCCTCTTTTCATTTAGTTCTTGTTGTGTAAGTGAAATAATTAATTAGATATTTGTTTTATCTACTTCAACACCTCCCCCAACTTCTTCCCTAAAGCTTCACCTCTTAGTTCTGTTGCTATTATTTTGCCCGTTGGGTCTATTAATACATTGTAAGGAATTCCATCAAACCCGTAAAGGGAAACACTGATGCTGTTCCACCCTTTTAAATCACTCACATGTGTCCAGGTTAGATTATCTTTCTTTATTGCATCCTGCCATTTGGTTTTATCTTCATCAAGGGATACACCAAGAACGGTAAAATTTTTATTTTTAAATTTATTGTAGTTGGCTACAACATTTGGATTTTCCCCCCTGCACGGTGCACACCAACTTGCCCAAAAATCTACCAAAACATATTTACCTTTTAACGAGCTCAATGCGATCAATTTTCCTGAAGCATCTGCCATAGAAAAATCCGGAGCTTGGCTGCCTACAATTGGTTTTCCCTTTTGTGCGGGAACATTTGAGGGCTTATCCTTTTTTACCATCAATTCATTGTACTGAGAAATGATAGTTGCTACGCCATTGTGACTTGGAAACCGCTTGGATAAATTGGGAATAACAGTCTTTAACTCTGCAGGATCAATTCCTCTTGTATAGCCTAAGGCAAACATAGCCACAACAGGATCAGATGCTGTATCAATTGATCGTACTACAAAATTTTTAAATGCAGCGCCTTCGGTGTTTAGTTCTATTATTTTAATTTTTATGATACTGTCATTGGTTTTCATTTTTTGTAGTGTGTCTATTTCTGCAGATAGGGCTGTCATGTTTTTTTGTTTGCCATCTACATTCAATAAAAAGTTTTTGAACAGCTTATTTGCCCTTGTGTTAAACTCGGGACCAGTCAAACTCATGTCTTTTACATCTGCCTTAAAATCAATTTTTGCTGCATCGTTTATGAAAATATAACCTGTTTCCTGTTTTTCAAATCTTAATCTATATAACCCTTCCTCAGGCGCCATGCCACCTACAGTAAATTTGCCATTTTTTATTTCACCTGTATCTATTACGTCAGGATCTTTTTGGCTAAAATATAACTGCTCCAAAAATATCTTTTGATCGGCTGCATTTTTCAATTTTCCTGTTACTGTAAATTTTCCTTTTTCCGTTTTTTCATTGCATGAAACTGCACCTGCAATGAAAAAAATTCCCATTAATAATTTTTTCATTAAACTCATTTATAAATAAAAAATAATATTCCATCAACCTTAAACTACAAACATTCAACCTTTCCCCAACTTCTCCTCCAACATCTTCGTTACCGCTTCCATATCAGCCTTTCCTTTGCTAAGTTTTTTCACTTGTCCTGCAAACAATCCTATCAACCCCTTTTTCCCTGACTTATATTCCTTTATTTTTTCAGGCATGGAATCCAGTGTTTCATTTATCCACTTTTCGATTTCACCAATATCGTTTTCCTGCAATAAATTCATAGATACAGCAAGGCTTTCAGGCGAAGCGGCTGTATCGGCGATCATCGCAAGTAATAATTTTGTAGATGCTACATTAAAGTGAATTTTACCTGTTTCTGTAAAATTAATCAATGCCGCAACTTTCTCCATATCTACCGAAAAATCTTTGATGCCAACATTATTTTCGTTGCAATAATTTTTAATAGGGCCAATTATCCAGTTAGCCGTGCTTTTGTAATTACCCGTTCTTGCGGCAAGCATTTCATAATAATTTGCATCGTCTTTATTCTCACAAATTCTGTCAGCGTCGTATGCGAAAAGTCCATGGGTTTGTATGTATTTCTCCTGCAACACTGCAGGTAAATCAGGCATCGTTTTTTTTATATCGTTTATATATTCCTGCGTAATGTTTAGGGGCGGTAAATCGGGCTCAGGAAAATAGCGGTAATCGTCTGCATCTTCTTTGCTGCGCAGTGAAAATGTAGTGTTGTTATCTGCATTAAAACTCCTCGTTTCTTGAATTACTTTTTCACCTGTTTCTACTATTCTAATTAAGCGATCAACTTCTATCTCTATTGCTTTTTTTACATTACGAATGCTGTTTAAATTTTTTACTTCTACTCTTGTACCTAATTTTTTTTCGCCTTTTAATCTTACCGAAATATTTGCATCGCATCTCAGGCTTCCCTCTTCCATATTTCCATCGCAAACATCTAACCATCTTACTAGTTTTCTTAATGCAGTGATGTAGTCAAACGCTTCCTGTGCACTGCTTAAGTCAGGCTCTGTCACAATTTCAAGCAATGGCGTACCTGCTCTGTTCAAATCAATGGCTGTATAATTTTCAAACATATCATGGATGCTTTTGCCCGCATCTTCTTCGATGTGTATGCGGTTAAGCTTTACATTTTTTTCGCCGTTTGGAGTTTGAATAGTAAGAAAACCACCCTTACAAATAGGTGCAGTATCCTGGCTCGTTTGGTAACCTTTTGGTAGATCCGGATAAAAATAATTTTTACGGGCAAAATAAGTATGCTGCGTAATGTTGCAGTTTAATGCAATGCCCAGTTTTACGGCTAATGCAATCACTTCTCTATTCAGAACCGGTAACGTACCAGGATGGGCCAATGAAATAGGACTAACATGAGTATTGGGATCAGCACCGAAACTGATACTGTCCCCCGAAAATAATTTACTTTTTGTAAGAAGCTGGGCATGTACTTCCAAGCCGATCACTACTTCATATTTATCATTCGTCATGTATTGCAAAAATACAAGTAAACGTTTTATAGAAATCCCAATAATAGCATTAGTGTATTACTTAGGTCATAAAAAAATTCTGCCAACCTATAATGGGTTGGCAGATGACAAATTATTTTTCTATTGTCAGGGGATTTATAAATTAGCAGTCTTTAATTTTTTAGGAATTTTTATGGTGAAATTCATTTCGTTTCCGTTGCGCTTTGCTTTTAAGGTATAATTCGATTTCTCTTTATTGATTTGCAACTGTTCTCTTGCCTCATCAGTGTTCTGAACTTTTATGCCTCCAATTTCTGTTATCAAATCATCTTTTTGTAAGCCTGCTGTTGCTGCTGCAGAAGCCATTTCCACGTCCAATATTTTAACAGCATTTCCGTCTTCAGTATCCTGTATTTTTAGACCAATTTTCTGGCGGCCAGGTTGAAAGAAATTATCGTCCAAATTTTTATTCCAGTCTTTTTCAAATCCTGGAGGTGCAGGGGGCATGGGCGGGCGGGGAATGGTAATGGTTTGTTCACTGCCATCAGGTTTTTTGAAAGAAAAAACTTTATTCTCTTGTACCCGCATTTTATTTTCTACTAGCGTTACTTTTTCATCTTTCTTTTTACCATCTCTTAAGAAGTAAACTTTTACTTTATCCCCGGTTTTCATTGAGCGAATAACCTTTGAAAGATCATTTGCTGTTTTTATTTCTTTATTTTCTACTTTATAAATAATATCGTCTTTTTTAAGACCGGCTTTTTCTGCCGGACTGTTTTTTGTAACATTTGTAATTAGTGCACCTTCTTGATTTTCATCTGTACTTACACCAAGAAAAGTGTATGAGCGTTCTCCATTTTTGCCAAAGCCACCATCTTTAAAAAACCCTTCCATATTTGTTTCAATGTTTCCTCTTAGGTTATCACCAAAATCGAAAGACATATTATTACCATCTCTAACAATAATTTTTCTGTTGTTGATAGTGATACCGTCTTCACTAAATTCTGCCAATGGTTTGCCATTGATGATCACTTTATTTCCGGTAATTTCTACAGTAACTTTTGTGTCTTTATCTCCTTTTTTACGAATAATTATTTCCTGGGTTTCTTTCTTCTCAGCTTTCGGGCTTTCTTTTTCTGTAACCTGAGCTTCTGCTCCGAGGCCTGTTACTGTTGCAAGCAACCAACCGATAATTGTGCCTTTAATGTTGTGTTTCATGATGTATGTTTTAAACTACGAAATATTTAGTACATCAAATGTAAGAGAATAATTTATATTACGAATTAATTCGGAGATATTTATTTTCCTTTAGTATCATGTTTACTTTTACAAGAGAGAAAAATTGTTGAGCTTGATTTTATAACATTTCTTTTACCACTTTTATTACCTCTGCCAATTCACTTACATTTTGCCCACCCGCAGTAGCAAGATTTTTTTGCCCACCGCCACCACCTTTTATTAAGCCGCTTACCTTTTCTTTTATCATTTTTGCCGCATCTAAATTTTTAGCCACCACCACAGTATCGCTTATACCAATTGCTACGTGCGCTTTGCCGCCCACATTTGCGCACAATACAATTACATGATTATGCAAATGATTTTTTAAATCGGCGCAAAGTTTTTTAAGTGCATCAGCATTTGGCACTTCAATTATTTCGCCTACAAAAGTGATATTGTTTATTATCTCATCTTTTTGCAATAACTCATTTCTTATTACTACTAACTGTCTTGCTTCTAAAGATTCAATTCTTTTGGTAAGCGCATTATTTTCCTGCTGTAATGCTTCTATGGCTTTGCCTGCATTCGCAGGATTTCTCAATAAAGTTTTTACCGAATTTATTTCGGCAAAGTTGCTATTTATCAAGTCTTCCGCTGCTTCTCCACTTACTGCTTCTATTCTTCTTACACCCGCCGCAACTGCTGCTTCATTGCGTATTTTGAAAAAGCCTATTTCACCCGTGTTGCCTACATGTGTGCCACCACATAATTCAATAGAATAATTAGGATCAATAGTTACAACCCTTACTGTGTCGCTATATTTTTCACCAAACAAAGCCATAGCGCCGGTTTTCGTTGCTTCATCTTTGTGCATGCTTTTTATTACTACGGGGATATTTTCTCTTATTTTCCTGTTCACAATTTTTTCTACAGCAGAAATCTCTTCATCTGTCATTTTTGCAAAGTGAGAAAAATCAAAACGAAGATTTTCATCATTTACTAAACTTCCTTTTTGGGCAACATGCATTCCTAATACTTGCCGCAATGCTGCGTGCATAAGATGTGTTACACTATGATGAACTGTTATTTTAAGTCTACGATCTTTATCAACAGTCGCTGTAACCTCGCCTGATAAATCAACCGGAATTGTCTCAGTTAAATGGATAATTAAATCATTTTCTTTTTTGGTATCAATAATGGTGAGTTGTGAATTGTGAATTATCAATTGCCCTTGGTCACCAACCTGCCCACCGCTCTCTGCATAAAATGGTGTTTCTTCTAATACAATCTGGTACAGCTCTTTTCCTTTGCCTGAAACTTTTCTGTATTTTAGAATGTAGGTTTTCGTTTCCAAACTATCGTATCCTACAAAGCTTACATTCCCGTCCTTTACAATTTGCCAGTCTTCGAAATCCATTGCGGTTGCAGCACGTGAGCGATCTTTCTGTTGTTTTAATGCAGCTTCAAAACCTTCATCATCTACTGACAAATTATTTTCCTGTGCTATCAGTCTCGTAAGGTCAATGGGAAAACCAAATGTGTCTAGCAATTCAAAAGCAGCCTCTCCATTTATAGTTTTTGATGATGCTGAATTGGAAATAATATCATCCATTTTTTTTAATCCTTTTTCCAGCGTTCTCAAAAAAGCCTCTTCTTCCTCTTTTATAACTTTTGCTACAAAATCGTGCTGCGCTTTCAACTCTGGAAAAACATGTTCAAACTGAGTAGCAATTAAAGGCAACAATTGATGAAGCAGCGGTTGTTTATACTCTAAGTATGAATAATAATAACGGACTGCTCTGCGAAGTATGCGGCGTATAACATAGCCTGCACCTGTATTTGATGGTAATTGTCCATCTGCGATTGTAAAAGAAATGGCACGTATATGATCCGCTAAAACTCTAAAAGCAACGGCTTCTTTACCGTGTCCAGCATCGTATTTCTTGTCTACTATTTTTTCAATTTCAGCAATCGTTCCGCTAAAAACATCTGTATCGTAATTACTTGTTTTGTTTTGTAAAACCCTTACCAGCCTTTCGTAACCCATGCCTGTGTCTACATGTTTTGCTGGTAGCGGTTCCAGCGAGCCATCTTTTTTTCTGTTGAATTGTATAAAAACGTTGTTCCAAATTTCTATCACCTGAGGGTGATCATTGTTTACAAGTCTTGCACCATTCACACTCAACTTCTCTTCTGTCGTTCTGGTGTCTGCATGTATCTCTGTGCATGGTCCGCATGGGCCTGTATCGCCCATCTCCCAAAAATTATCTTTCTTATTACCAAATAAAATATGATCTTCTGCTACATATTTTTTCCATTCATTGTAAGCCTCCTCATCTTTTGGTAAGCCTTCTTTTTCATCCCCTTCAAAAATTGTTACGTATAAATTTTCCTTCGGTATTTTGTAAATCTCTGTTAGCAATTCCCAACTCCATGCAATGGCTTCTTTTTTAAAATAATCTCCAAAGCTCCAGTTACCAAGCATTTCAAACATAGTATGGTGGTAAGTATCTACACCAACTTCTTCGAGATCATTGTGCTTGCCGCTAACTCTTAAACATTTTTGAGTATCTGCAACACGGCTGTACGGTGGCGTTTGATTTCCTAAAAAATAATCTTTAAACTGGTTCATGCCGGCATTGGTAAACAACAAGGTTGGGTCATTTTTAACAACGATAGGTGCAGATGCAACAATGCTATGCTGCTTACTTTTAAAAAAATCTAAAAACTTTTGTCTGATCTCTAAAGCCGTCATGTTGCTGAATTTGTATGAGTTACTTATTCTGAATTATGGAGTTATCTTTGTAATCTCGCAAAAATAGTTGATTACGTTGAATGGGTTATTAGAACTGCAAAGTTTTAAGTCAAGAAACGAATAGGTACCAATTGCTGTTTTATACTTTAGAGAAGTTGAATGAAAAAAGTAAAATATTTTTATAATACCCATACACTTCGTTACGAAAAACTCGTAACACCTTTACGGGTAAAACTGCTTCGCTTTTTTGGAGTAATTTCTGCGCTTGTTGTAAGCTCTGCCATAGTCATTTATTTGTATAATCGTTTTATACCAAAGCCCACAGAGCTGGAGGCTAACCGAAGATTTGCAAACCTCAGAGATAATTATAAAGTACTAAATGCGAAAGTGCGCACATTGCAGGAGCAACTTACCACACTGGAAAAGCGAGACAATGAGGTGTACAGATCTATATTTGAACAAAACCCATTGCCTGATAGTGCTCGTGCCAAACTGATTGAAAAACAAAAAGAACTGGACAAGGTAACAGTAATGAGTGATGATGTGATTGGAAAGGACATTGCTGCCCAGTTAAATAATTTAGATGCAAGGATAACTTATCAAACTACCAGCTATAAAGGCATAGAAAATTTAATAAAAAACCAGAGTGCAAAACTGGCGAGTATTCCGGCCATACAACCGGTAAGCAACAAACAACTTACACGGATAGCAAGTGGTTTCGGAATGAGAATACATCCCATTTACGGCATTGCAAAAATGCACAATGGGCTTGATTTTACTGCACCGCAAGGTACACCCATTTATGCAACGGGAGATGGACAAGTAACGACAGCAGGCCCGGGCACCGGAACAGGTAACCATGTAATCATTAACCATGGTTATGGTTACGAAACAGAGTACATGCATATGGTAAGAATAAAAGCCAGGCAGGGTCAAAGGGTAAAGCGTGGAGAAGTCATTGGGTGGGTGGGTAATACAGGTGCAAGTACAGGTCCACATTGTCATTACGAAGTACATATTAATGGCAGCCCTGTAGATCCCGTTTACTTTTTTTACAACGATTTAAATGCTGAAGAATTTGACAGGCTATTAAAAATAGCTGCTAAAGGGAGTGCAAAAAGTTTTGATTAAATTACGTTATGCATCACAAACAAACATCTCTATTTGATTTTGATGAACCTTTTCTGAAAAAAGAGGAAGAGAAAAAATTACCTCTGTTAGAGGACAGTACTGATTCAATAACATTGCCAGAGGCCGTGGATATTAATATCAATTATGAAGCCTTAAAAGATGAAGAAGAAGCATTACCGACACAACCGAAACGTGGCAGGCGTAAAATAACAGAAGTTTACTTTACTGCAGATTTGGTAGATGTGCCTGAAGATGAAATTTTGTTTCAAAAAAAATATTACAGCATAGGTAAAGTGGCAGAAATGTTTAAGGTAAATATTTCTCTGATAAGATTTTGGGAAAAAGAATTTGATATCCTGAAACCAAAACTAAGTAGGAAAGGAGAC
>JANXTN010000035.1 GCA_025352435.1 Ferruginibacter sp.
GGCTTCAGCAACATATAAATTTCCATCTGGTCCAAACTTTAATCCCCTTGGATGATTGAGCCCTGTTGTTAATGATCTCATTATTGCTGTGCCCTCAGCCTTTTGTAATGGTGCGATACCATTTGTTGCGTTTGCCTGGTCTGTAGACAATGTTTCCTTTTTACATTCCGTAAAAAGAAAACATGCAGAAATACCAATAATCAATTTCAATTTTTGTTTCATACTAACATTTTTTAAAGTGAATAAATTAATTCTGGTTATTATCAGGATATCATTTTTAAAGAAGCGAAAGACATTATATTTAAATGGTAACTCTTCATCATCTCCGCATTATTAATGCGGAACTTCTTATTTTATTTCCACCTATTTTCAAAGTAAGAAACCGGATTGAAGTATAAAGTGTAGTAGTTTGGAGGGGAACGGATGAAGGTCAAACTTAATACCAAATTACATATTTTTTATAATATAAAAAATAAATAATATAATGAGGAAAAGTTTTTTGGAATTAGTCAAGTAAGAAGAAAGAAAAAACGCTAAGGAGGCAATTCTTCAGGTTATAAGACGATGGATATTTTTTTTGCATTGAGATACGGTTCAAAAACCAAAAGTTCCTTATTTTTTTCGTTCTGCAATCAAATCTTTCTTCTATGGAAAGACATTTAAATGGACAAATAATTATCCTTTGAATTGTTCTTGAACAGAAAATCGTTTTCTATTATTGTATGGCCCGATTCTTTAAGAAAGAGCATTAATATCTTCGTAGTAAAAAGTCTGATCAAATTTGCTTTGCAGATGTAAATATGGTGCACCTAGAAACAAGAAATCCCCAGATTTATCTGAGGACTTCGCGGGCTGGACGGGACTCGAACCCGCGACCTCTGCCGTGACAGGGCAGCATTCTAACCAACTGAACTACCAACCCATTACCTTTAAAAAAACAATAGATCTTTATAATCCTGTTTTTTCCGGATTGCAAATATAGGTGAATTAATATTTTGAAAACAAACTTTCTAAAAAAAAATGTAACTCCTATTTTTACAAAACATTTACATCATAAATTTATTTTAAAGGTAAAAAACTATGCCCCAATTAATAAACAGACAATATCTTGAATTTGAAAAGCCTCTAAAAGAATTATACGATCAAATAGAACAACTCTCCATAACACAAGAAAAGTCTGACACGGATATGAGCAGCGCAATCGGGCTGCTTGAATCAAGAATCACTGAAACCAAAAAAGCTATTACAGAAAATTTAACTCCTTGGCAAAGGGTTCAAATGAGTCGTCATCCTGACAGACCTTACACATTAAAATACATCGAAAAAATGTGTTCGGCTTTTACAGAGTTACACGGAGACAGAAATGTAAAAGATGATAAGGCTATGGTTGGGGGTTTTGCCCAGCTAAATGGCGAAACAGTTATGATTATCGGACAACAAAAAGGAAACAATACTAAAACTCGACAGTTAAGAAATTTTGGGATGGCTAATCCTGAAGGCTACAGAAAAGCGCTCCGCCTTATGAAGCTGGCAGAAAAATTTAATAAGCCCGTAATTACTTTAATAGATACGCCCGGTGCATACCCTGGGCTTGAAGCAGAAGAACGGGGGCAAGGCGAAGCAATTGCAAGAAATATTTTTGAAATGATAAGCCTTAAAGTTCCTGTAATATGCGTCATTATCGGTGAAGGCGCCAGTGGTGGAGCTTTGGGTATTGGCGTGGGAGATCGGGTAGTAATGATGGAAAATACATGGTACACGGTTATTTCTCCGGAAAGCTGCAGTAGTATATTGTGGCGCAGTTGGGATAAAAAAGAAACTGCCGCGGAGCAGTTAAAATTAACAGCAAAAGATATGTTGGCTTTTGGGTTGGTGGATGAAGTAATACCTGAACCAATTGGTGGGGCGCATTGGGATTATGATGAAGCCGCCGAAATTCTACGCAACTATCTCATAAAAACTCTCGATGAATTAAAACAAATACCGGCACATGAAAGAGTAGACGATAGAATTAAAAAATTCGGAAAAATGGGTTTTTGGGAAGAATAAAAATTATATTTCGGCAAGGCGATTAAAATAGTAATATGCTAAAGATTGGATTAATTGGCGCCGGACATTTAGGAAAATTCCATTTAAACAACTGGCTAGAAATACCAAACGTAACTGTCGTCGGCTTTTATGATACAGATGATGCCATTGCAAATTCTGTTTCAGTAAAATACAAAATAAAAAGATTTAATTCTGCCGAGGAGTTATTGGATAGTTGTGATGCAATCGATATAGTAGCCCCTACATCTTTTCATTACAAACTTTGTGCTCTTGCTTTACGGAAAGGTAAGCATGTATTTGTAGAGAAGCCTCTTACAAATACCATGGACGAAGCAAAATCTCTCTTAAAACTTGCAGTTGAATCTAATTTAAAGTTTCAGGTCGGCCATGTAGAACGATTTAATCCTGCATTTGTTGCTTTAAAAAATTACAAGCTTGAACCGATGTTTATTGAAGTACATCGGCTTTCGCAATTCAACCCACGAGGTACAGATGTAAGTGTGATATTAGATTTAATGATACATGATATTGACATTATTCTTCAGTTAGTAAAAAGTAATGTGAGTTATATTTCGGCAAATGGCGTTTCTGTATTAAGTGATACTCCCGATATTGCAAACGTGAGAATTGAATTCGATAATGGTTGTGTTGCTAATCTTACAAGCAGTAGAATCTCTATGAAAAAAATGAGAAAGATGAGACTCTTCCAAAAAGATGCATACATCGGTATAGATTTTTTAGAGAAAAAAACGGAGATCATCAGTCAAAATGCTACATCAGATAAAAACGTGTTTACTTTTGATATAGATACAGGAAAAGGGAAAAAAACGGTGGCCATTGCAAACCCGGCTGTTGCTGATACAAATGCCATGAAGGAAGAGCTCACTGCTTTCAAAGATGCAATACTTAAAAATACGGAAACGGCAGTTACGGTATTAGATGGTTTTAGAGCAATGGAAGTAGCACACCAAATTTTAGATAAGATAAATAAAGCTACCATCTAATTTCAAAACATTTGAAACAACCTCGGATAAATATAGGCTGGTATATTTTGGCAGATGTATTTGTAGCAATATTTACTTGGGTAACATTTTATTACTTACGTACGAGATTATATGGCGATAAATTTTGGATTCCACCAGGGTTTTATCTTGGATTAGTAATGTACGTAACGGGGTGGGTATGCCTTCATTTTATTGCTGGAACGTACACCACACTCTATCAAAAATCGAGGGTAGTTGAATTTTTTAAAACAATACTTATTACTATAATTGGGTGTTTATTTTTACTCTTTTTTTTTATTTTAAAAAATCCAAAAACCAATAACTACGATTATTATTCAGAATTTTATTTGCTGCTCTTTCCAGTAATGTTTTGCAGCTCTGTGGTGCGCATCATATTTTTATCACAAACAAAAAAACAACTACAAACAAAAAAAGTATTTTTTAACACTCTACTCATTGGCTCTGGTAATAAAGCCAAAGAATTCTATAACGATTTTTTAGAAGCAAATGATAATTCCGGCTTTGTAATAACTGATTACATTCATCTGAGTAGAAATAAAATAAATATAGCATCGCAACAAATTACTTATTACAACTCAATAGAAAACATTTCAGAAATTATTACAAAAAAAAATATTGAAGAAATTATTATTGCTGTAGATAGTAACGACAGAGCTATTATTACTCAAGTCATGAATAAATTGAGCAACAAAAATGTAAACATAAAAATTACACCAGATACGCTCGATATTTTAAGCGGAGCATTGCAAAATACCAATGTAATGGGCGTAGCATTAATAGATGTTCACTTTGGAGAAATGCCTCTTTGGCAACAGAACATCAAAAGATTATCCGATATCTTTTTAACTCTTGCAGGCGGCATCATTATCTCTCCCATTTTTTTATATACCATTTTACGTTTAAGATTTTCCTCAACCGGCCCCATATTTTTTTCGCAACAGCGCATAGGTTTTAAGGGAAAACCTTTTACTATGTACAAGCTTCGCTCTATGAAAGTAGATGCAGAAAAAGACGGACCAATGCTAAGCAGTGACCATGACTGCAGAATAACACCTTGGGGCAAAACTATGCGTAAATGGCGGCTAGATGAACTGCCACAACTTTGGAATATTTTAACTGGCAACATGAGTCTCGTAGGGCCACGACCAGAAAGAAAATTTTATATAGACCAACTTATACAACTACGCCCCGAGTACACATATCTTTTTAAAGTAAAGCCCGGCCTCACCGGATGGGGAATGGTAAAATTTGGCTATGCATCTACCCTCGAAGAAATGATAGAAAGAATGCAATATGATTTGATTTATGTAGAAAACATTTCACTCTCTTTAGACTTTAAAATAATGCTTCACACCATACGCATTATCCTTTCAGGTAAAGGAAAATAATTAAATACATTTTTGGGACTCTTATCATTTTATATCAATTAACATTTTGTTCGTTGCCTGCCTGCAATCTTTTTGTTCAAATGCACCAAAAGCCTGCCCGTCCGTTCAGGCGGGGATTTGCGGCTAAGCAAAGCACCCTCTCCAACAGTTTAACCTTTTTAAACTTTACTATGCAATATCTATGAGTCCACTGCATTATCAAATAGCCTTTGTAGTTCAACATTAAACGTAATTTCAGTATTTTTGGAAAAAATTTTTTTTGAAAAAAACCCTGCTGTTTTTCGCTGTTTTGTCTATTGCTAATTATTGCTTTTGCCAACAAACATACTGGCAACAAAAGAATGATTTTAAAATTTCAGTGACCCTTAATGATATAGATAACAGTATCACAGGTTTTGAGCAGATTGATTATTATAATAATTCCCCCGACACGCTAAATTTCATTTGGATACATGTTTGGCCTAACGCATATAAAAATGATCGTACAGCTTTTAGTGATCAATTATTAGACAATGGCAGAACCGATTTTTATTTTTCACCTGAAAATAAAAAAGGCTACATCAACAAACTTAGTTTTAAAGTTGATAAAGTTAATGCAGTAACAGAAGATCATCCACAACATCAGGATATCATAAAGATTTTGTTGCCTAAGGCTTTAACACCTGGCAAAATGATAAAAATAGAAACACCTTTTCATGTAAAACTCCCTTACAATTTTTCAAGAGGTGGACATGTTAAGCAATCCTATCAACTTACACAATGGTATCCAAAACCGGCAGTGTATGATAAAGCTGGCTGGCACGAAATGCCCTACTTGGATCAAGGTGAGTTTTACAGCGAGTTTGGAAATTTTGATGTTGAAATAACAGTACCTAAAAACTATGTTGTTGCGGCAACCGGAGAGTTGCAAAATGAAGATGAAAAATTATGGTTAAAAGAAAAAAGCAATTTCAATAATTATATTTTTAAAACTCAAGAAAAAGCATTGGTTCCGTCCTCTTCTACCTCCCAAAAAACATTAAGATATTTGCAGGAGAACGTCCATGACTTTGCATGGTTTGCAGATAAAACTTTTCTCGTAAAACAAGATACACTCCAACTTTCATCAGGAAAAACCATACATGTATTTGCTTATTTTTTACCTGCAAATAAATCATTCTGGATGAATAGTTTGTCATTCATTAAAAAAGCAATTACATCCAAAAGCACATGGCTTAGTGAGTATCCGTACAATGTTATTAGTGTTGTAGATAATCCCTCACTGGTTCCGGGCGGTATGGAATATCCTACAATTACTTTGCTTAGTGCAGGAGGTTCAGAGGCGGCATTGGAATCCGTTATAAATCATGAAGTAGGACACAATTGGTTTTATGGCGTATTGGCAACGAATGAAAGACAATACCCATGGATGGACGAAGGTATGAACACATTTTATGACCTTAAATACAACCAAACATTTTCGGTAAAAAAGGTTAAAAAACCTAAGGGCAATTTTATAGACAAAAAAATACCAGCTTATCCAGAAATAAATTTATTATACTCAGTAATCAAATTAAAAAAAGACCAGCCAATTAATACAGCTTCAGAGAACTTTTCATCTTTAAATTATAATCTCATAGCATACACTAAAGCCTCGCTATGGTTGAAAGAATTAGAAGACCAATTAGGAGCTCCCATTTTTGATAAAGTCATGCATGCTTATTATGAGAGCTGGAAATTTAAACATCCAACTCCAAAAAATTTTCAGAACGTAGCAGAAGAAGTTTCAGGTAAATCGCTTGAACAAACATTTAGCCTGTTAAACCAAAAGGGAGTATTAAAAACTACACAAAAAAAACAGCTAAAACTCACGGGGCTTTTTAATTTAAAAGAAACAGATAAGTACCATTACATATCTGTAGCACCTGCTGCAGGTATTAATTTTTATGACAAATTAATGCTGGGTGCAGTTTTACATAATTATAATTTACCGCCAAGCAATTTTCAATTTGTAGCAGCACCTTTATATGCTTCCGCTACAAAAAAATTAAACGGAATTGGGAGGGTTGAATACAATTGGTTTCCTTCATCAAAGGGAGATAAACTAACGCTCTCGTTAAGCGCCGCCAAATTTACAGGAAATACATTTACAGATTCAACATATACAAAAAACCCTTTACAGTTTTCAAAACTTACACCCTCTTTAAAATATTTGTTTGCAAATACAAATCCGCTGAGTAGGGTTAATAAATTTATACAGTTTAAAACTTACTTAATTCGTGAAACCCACATTTTCTTCAAAAGAGATTTTGTTAATAATGTTGATGTGATCAGTTATCCAAAGGAACGGAGGTATATAAACCAACTCCAATTAAATTTTGAGGACAACAGAGCTTTATATCCCTACAATGCTGTGTTACAGGGTGAACAAGGAGATGGTTTTGTGAGGTTAAACTTTACAGGAAATTACTTTTTTAATTATGCAGATAAAGGTGGTTTGAATGTTCGTCTCTTTGGAGGAAAATTTATTTATACTGTAGATAAAAGTTTTACCAACCGTTTTACAACGGATATATATCATTTAAATATGAGTGGTCCTAAAGGTTACGAAGATTACAACTACAGTAATTATTTTGCCGGCAGAAATGAATTCGAGGGTTTAGCAAGTCAGCAAATAATGAACCGTGATGGTTTCTTTAAAGTACGTACAGATTTATTAAGCAGTAAAATAGGTAAAACAGATGACTGGTTAGGAGCTATAAATTTGACGACATCAATTCCAAAAAATATAAATCCCTTTGAATTATTGCCCGTCAAAATTCCTTTAAAATTCTTTTTTGATATCGGCACATATGCAGAAGCATGGCAAAAAAACAGCAGTACCGGTCGCTTTTTATATGATGCAGGCCTGCAGATTTCTTTGTTTAAAAATATATTCAATGTTTTTATCCCATTAGCGTACAGTAAAGTTTATATTGATTATTTTAAATCAACCATCACAGAGAAAAGATTTGTAAAAAATATTTCCTTCAATATAGATATACAGCAATTAAGCTTTAGTAAATTATTTTCACCTTTAAGCTTTTAAGTGTGACAATAAAATATTTAAAGCATAGCGAAATTGATAAAAGTAAATGGGATGAGTGCATTTTAAATTCAGTCAATTCTTTAATTTATGTGCATTCCTTTTATTTAGATAATTGTACCGAATATGGATGGGATGCTCTTGTATTAGATAATTATGAGGCTGTGATGCCAATTACATTTAGAAAAAAATATGGTATCGTATATTTACACCAACCTGCATTTCTTCAACAAGGAGGAGTTTTTTTTAAAACAACCATCGATGAAAGAGTTGTTGAGGAATTTTTAGATGAAATTTTAAAGCGATTTTCATTCGCTGAAATAAATCTAAATTACTCCAACCAGTTAACAGAATTACCAAATATACAATCTAAAGCATTAAATAATTATGTACTACTACTCAATCAACCATATGTGGATATTGCAGCAAAATTTAGTAGTGTTTTTTTAAGAAATTTGCGACAAGCTAAAAAGCATTTATTTATTTATGACAAATTTCAAACCTCAAAAGTACTCATAGACTTACACGTAAAGTTATACGCTTCCAGATTTCCAAAAGTAAAACAAAAAGATTATAGGGCGCTTTTTACAATTTGCGAAGCATTGTTTGAAAGTAATAACACTATTTTGAGATGTGCTTGCAAAAATGGAGAAATTTATGCCGGAATAGTTTTACTAAAAGATGAACAGAGAATATACAACATAGTCTCATCGATAACGACAAAAGGGAGAAAACTTTGTGCAAATCACTTTCTGTATGATTCAGTAATAAAAGAATTTTCTGAAAGTAATCTAATATTTGATTTCGAAGGTTCTGATATAAAAGGAATTGCAGATTTTTATAAGTCAATGTCTCCGTTAAATCAGAAATACTTTTCTATCAAGTTTAATCATTTACCTGCCTTTATAAAGCTTTTCAAAAAATAACCTAATTTTCTCTGCTATTCAAAATCGCCTCTGCAATCAACAAATCTGTTGATTTTGTGATTTTAATATTCTCATCATCGCCTTCAACCAAAGCTACTTTCAGCCCGAAAGCCTCTACCACACTTGCTTCATCAGTAAATCTATCTTTATAGTCGATCCCAAAAAATGCAGGTAATATAATTTTCCCATGAAAAGCCTGCGGAGTTTGTACCAGTTTTATTGTATTTCTATCAAAAGCTTCATTGCCATTTTCTACTACGATTCTCATACTGTCTTTACAATCAACCACCGGTATAGCAGTTCCAAATTGCAACACGGAATCGTAACATTTTTGTATTAAATCGGCGCTCACTAATGGTCTTACAGCATCATGTACAAATACTACGCTGTCTTCTTCATCAACCAAAGCAAGACCATTTTGAACAGAATGAAATCTCGTTCGTCCCCCTATAACAATTTGTATACTCTTATAATCAAAAAAAGCATCTATAATTTCCTGACCCACGCCTACATGTTCTTCTGGTAATACCAATATAATTCTACAGTCGCTAAAGGTCGTTAAAAAAGTATTTATGGCGTAAAAAAGCACTGGTTTATTCTTTAATAAAAGAAACTGTTTAGGTGTACTGGAATTCATTCTGCTCCCGTTTCCACCGGCAACTATTATTGCAAACTTCTTCATCCGCTATTTCATTTTAAGATATTCTTTTAGCTTAACACCTAATCTTTATAGATAGAAATTACCTTCTGACCATTGCTATGTTGCATTGCTCTATACATTCCGGCGCTGTTAAACATCATGCTGATATTTGCTTTGGCATCTACACCAATCATTCAGCCTACACCTTCTAATGCAATCAATTTTTTATGAACTACCTCGTACATTGCATCATGCAAGCTCATTCCTTTATATTCCATATGAGCTGCTACATCATAGGCTGCCACTGCTTTTATAAAAGGTTCCCCATGCCCGGTACAACTAATTGCACAGGTTACATTGTTTGCATAAGTGCCTGCTCCAATGATTGGACTATCTCCTATTCTACCATATTTTTTATTGGTCATTCCGCCCGTGCTTGTGCCTGCCGCAATGTTGCCGTCCTTATCACAAGCTGCTGCGCCTACTGTACCAAACTTTTTATCTTTCATTAATTCTTCCAACCCTTGGTGCGTATGGTCTAAAGAATAATTATCGCTATCTCTCATGGCCTTCCATTGGTCATATCTAAATTGAGAAAAAAAGAATTCATCAGGCTCCAATTTTATTCCTTGTTTTATTGCAAAATCGTTGGCACCTTTTCCACTTAAAAAAACATGGTTGCTGTTGTGCATTACTTCAGCGGCGAGTTCAATAGGGTTTCTTACATTCCTTACTCCTGCAACTGCTCCTGCTTCTCTGTTTTTTCCATCCATTATTGCAGCATCCATTTCCTGTACTCCTTTTTTTGTAAAGACAGAACCTCTACCTGCGTTAAAAAGTAAATTGTCTTCCAATACTACAATGGCAGCCTTCACTGCATTTGCAGCTTCGCCGCCTTGTTCAAGCACTGCATAACCTGCCGATAAAGCTTCTTCCAGCCCTTTGATATATGCTTTTTCAAGCGCAGGTGTCATGTCTTCTTTTAAAATGGTTCCGGCTCCGCCGTGAATTACTATTGAGAATGGTTGCATGGAGATTTTTTTTAACGAGATCAAGACCTCTTTGAAATATGTGTTTATTCGAAAGAAATTAAACAGCAAGTAAATGTTTGCATTCTTCCAATAATTTATTTTTATTGATAGCTACTGTACCTACTTCCTCACAAACCAGGCCACCTGCGATGTTTGCCATTTCGGCCATTAACCTAATATTTTTACTTGCAGCATAAACTACCGATGCCACTGCAATCACTGTATCTCCGGCACCGCTGACATCTGCTATACTGCGAATATGCGTGGGTATAATTGCACACTCATTATCACTATCATAAAACACGCCTTTTTCAGAAAGCGTAATAAAAGAAATTGAATGTTGTAATTTTTCTTTTAAATGTTTGTGCATGTCTTCCAATATTTCTTGGGAAACTTTTTTGCCCAAAATATTTAGACTTTCCTTTACTTCGTGCAGATTAGGTTTGAAAATATCAACTCCTTCATAGGCAAAAAAGTTTTTACGCTTTGGATCTACAGCTGTTAGGATATTATTTTTCTTGCAAATTTTAATAATCTCTCTAATACATTTCTCCGTCAACACACCTTTGTTGTAATCTTCTAAAATTACCAACTGTGGTTTTTCATCTTCAGCATACTTTAAAAAAGCAGAAATAAGTTTTTCTTCTTCAGATGAATGCAGCGAAGTAGTAACCTCAGCATCAAGCCGCATCATGTGTTGGTTGCGGCTGATGATTCTTATCTTATTTGTAGTAATTCGGTCTTCACTTTTATGAATATACTCAGTATTTAAATCATTTTGATTTAATAAGCTAATGAGTTGATTGCCTTCATCGTCATTACCTGTAACGCTTATTATAGTTACACTCGCACCCAGTGCAGCCACATTTAGTGCTACATTTCCGGCACCCCCTATTCTTTGTTCTTTATTGCTGACTGCTACTACAGGCACAGGAGCTTCCGGAGAAATTCTATCTACTTTCCCCCACCAATAAGTGTCAAGCATTATATCGCCGATAACTCCAATTTTCAAAAAGGAAAACGATTCAAACAGTTTATCAAATTCTGCAGTGTTCATCAACTGGTTACATTTTTATTATTGGCCACTGCAATATAATAAATGGGAATTCCCGCTAAAACAATTGCTAGTCCCCAACCGGCATATGTTGGTTTATAAAAGATAAGCAATGCACAAAACGCAATAGCCATAATGATATATATTGCCGGTAATACAGGATATCCAAAGGCTTTATAAGGTCTGTCAGCATCGGGCATTTTTTTTCTTAATATAAAAATTCCGGCAATGGTGAGTGCATAAAACAATACCACCACAAAAGAAATCATATCCAAAAGGTCTCCGTATTTTCCGCTCAGACAAAGTATAGAAGCGACTATGCACTGTATCCATAATGCAAATTCAGGAACATTGTTTTTATTTAAAGTGCCTGTCTTTTTAAAAAACAAGCCATCTTTAGCCATGGTGTAATAAACCCGAGCGCCAGATAATATTAACCCGTTATTACAACCAAAGGTGGATATCATAATCATGATGGCAATTACATAAGTACCAATGTTTCCAAAAATGGCTTTGCTTGCACTTACAGCAACCCTGTCTTGCGGTGCGGATGCAATATCTGACAAAGGCAAAACACTTATATACATCAGATTTGCAGCCACATAAATAAGGGTAACGATGAGTGTTCCAAAAAACAAACTCAGCCCGATATTCCTTTTGGGGTTTCTCACTTCACCAGCAATAAAAGTAACGTTGTTCCAAGCATCGCTGCTGAAAATAGAACCCACCATAGAGGCTGCAATCGCACCCAATACTGCACTCCCGGCAACTCCTCCTAAAATACTTCCATCCGCATTTCGTGTTTTCATACCCCATGCATCCTGCCAGTTGGTATTCCAAATTTCTGCTTTAGCTGCAAGTAAAAATCCAAAAATTATCAGACCAAAAAGTGATAATAACTTAACAACCGTAAACACAGTTTGAATGACTTTCCCACTTTTTATTCCTCCTGTATTAATCCAAGTCAACAATACGATTAATAAAATGGAAACAATTTGTGCAGTGTAAATTTTTAATCCTAATATCTGAAATAAAATATTGTTATCATTTAATTCAAGTGAGGGAAGAAAGTACCCCGCAAATTTTGAAAACGCAACCCCTACCGCAGCAATAGTAGCAGTTTGAATTACTGCAAAGAAACTCCACCCATATAAAAAACCTGCCAACGGATTGTAAGCTTCTTTTAAATAAACATATTGACCACCTGCTTTAGGAAACATAGCACTTAATTCGCCATAACTTAATGCGGCTGTGAGCGTCATAAACCCGGTTATAAGCCATACAGCAATTAACCAGCCTGCACTACCTACGTTTCTGGTTATATCTGCACTCACAATAAAAATTCCAGAGCCGATCATAGATCCTGCAACAATCATCGTTGCATCTAATAATCCAAGAGAAGGTTTAAATTCCTGTATAGTGGTTTCGGCCATATTATTTATTTAGATGGCAATATAACAAAAGGCTTGTAAATAATACAATTGATAATAGGGAAATGAAAACTGAAAAAATGACGAAGGCAAAGCCGGAAAGTATTTTATTTTTTTTTAACCATTACTTCGTTCATCCCTTTTATTACATCTTGTGTAATATTAAATGTAGAGTCTTTATAAAGCATATAATCTAAGCCAGTGCCTGTTGTTAGGATGTATTGATAATTTTTTGTTTTGTTATATTCTTTCAGAAAATCTTTTAATTTTTTTTGAATATCATCCATGAACTTATAGCTTTTCTCACTTAGCTTTTGTGTAAGCCCTTGTTTTCTTTGATCAATCTGTTGTTGTTGTTGTAAAAGCTCTGCCTGAAATTTTTCAGCTTCCTGTTGGGTAATGGAATTACCTCTTTTTAAAAATTCATTCTTCTTATTTTCCAGCCCTCGGTAACCATTTTGCCATTCTACTTCAATGGTTTTTTGTTCCATTTCTAATTCTTTTCTTCGTTCCTTAATGTAACCAATTTTTTCGTTTAGTGAATCAAGTTCAACAAATGCTATGGATGAGGCATTTGGCATTTTTTCAATGCTTGTATTTTTACTGATTAGAGATGTTTGAGTTTTGGGTTGGGAAGGATTCTTAAAAAATTTTACATATAAAAAAATCACTGCAATAACTAAAACTGCATTTACCGCTATTAAAAATGATCTCATCAGTACTATAATTTAGGAATGTGCAAGTTAACTAAAACAGCATGTTACAATTGTATAGATTTTAAAATTATGGCGTATTTAACCATTGTATGAGGAGGTTTCTCAGACATGAAATCTAAGAGAATGAAGATAAATAAAGGGGACTCAACAAAAATTAAGTCCCGATTTAATCCAATATCCTATGAAAAACCAATTAGATGAAGGCACTAATAATGCCATAAAAATTATAAACTTACACGACTATATTTTTGAGAAAAAATTACTACAAAAAATATTTTACGGAGTAAAAATCTTAAAAAATGGGAAAGATATTTCCGTACCCGACTCGGCATAACATCTAATACAACATTGGTGATTCACATGTATGACAAATAAAAAGGAGCAAGATTTTCATCTTACTCCTTTTTATTTATTTTATCATTTGCAAATTTTCAAGTTTGCAAATAGTTTATTCTTCTTCGTCAAAGTTCATCGCTTCTTTTGTA
>JANXTN010000046.1 GCA_025352435.1 Ferruginibacter sp.
CATAACACTTTAGTATTTACCTCTTCCGTTCTTGCCGATAATGAAGTATTATTCCATAAGATGTTCATATTTCCTCCTATAAATAAATTAAATTTGTAGTAGTAGTGCGAGTCAAACTAGTCAAAAAAATTTTGAGAGGTAATAAACAAAAATTGATAGAATGGAAAGAGTATGTATTTATCCAAAAGATGTTCAGATCGTAACAGGTAAAAGTGAGAGGTGGGGTAGGGATGTAATTAGAAAAATTAAAACAAAGTTTAGAAAGGAAGATCATCAATTAGTCACAGTGGAAGAGTTTTGTTTGTATATGGGTCTGCAAAAAGAAAGTGTAACTAAAACACTTAGATAATATCGTATTTCAGTATTGTGTCGAAGATGTGTCGGAATATATAAAAGCAAAAGGGTTTCATTTAACTGAAACCCTTTATATTGCTTGCTCCCACTGCTGGACTTGAACCAGCGACCCTCTGATTAACAGTCAGATGCTCTAACCAACTGAGCTAAGTAGGAATCTCCCATCGATTTCTCAGCGGGATGCAAAAATAAAGATTTTTGTCGCTAAAACAAATATAATTGCAATTATTTTAGCCAATTGATCAGACCGCTTTCTTCTATTCCCACATAATATCCATCGCTTCTTTTTTCTACAGGGTAAGTCTTTAAATAATACCCTTCTCCTGAAATGTTTTTACCGGTTGTACAGGAAAATTTATAGCGGTGCAAAGGACAAACAATATTTCCTGTCGCATCTAAATAGCCATGGCTCAAATTACCGCCCGCATGAGGACATTTTAAAGCGGTAGCGCAGAGTTTTTCTTTAAATAGGGAAAGGCAAATCTTTTTGCCATTTACCTCCCATTCTGCAAGACCATTTTCTGAGAATATTACTTCATTCAGGTCGTCAGCAATTTTGTACCATTTGTATTTTTTGTGCATTACAAAACACTATTAATAAAAATATTCAGCTTTGTATGGGTACCTTATCTGGTATATATCTCTCACCTTGTTAAGTATGGTTTGCCTCAATCCATCAAAATTCTTTTTTTCTATTGCAGATACAAATACACAATTGCCTTTAGTGCTTTCTTCCCAGCGCTCTTTTAATTCCCTCAGTATTTCTTTTTTCACATCCTCCTCCAGCCATTCATCAAAAGTAACTTCCTCAAACTTATCCATTTTATTAAAAACGGTAATTGTGGGTTTATCAGTACAACCAAGCTCAGCAAGTGTTTTATTTACAACTTCTAATTGCTCTTCGTATTGCGGGTGCGCAATATCTACAACATGTAGCAATACATCAGCCTCTCTCACTTCATCTAATGTGCTTTTGAAACTCTCTACTAAATGATGCGGAAGTTTGCGGATAAACCCTACTGTATCACTCAACAAAAAAGGTGTTTGCTCAAATACACATTTCCGGGTTGTGGTGTCAAGTGTTGCAAATAATTTGTTTTCTGCAAACACTTCGCTTTTGCTAAGTCCATTCATAATGGTACTCTTGCCCACATTAGTATAACCCACCAAAGCAACTCTTATAAATTCACCTCTTTCCTGTCGCTGTGTTACAGCTTGACGGTCATAATCTCCCAATCTTTTTTTAAGTAAACTGATCTTATCTTTTACAATCCTTCTATCCGTTTCTATTTCTGTTTCACCAGGTCCACGTGTACCCACGCCACCACCCTGGCGTTCCAAATGCTTCCACATTCCTTTCAGGCGAGGCAGTATATATTGATATTGTGCAAGCTCCACCTGAGTTCTAGCCTGAGCAGTTTTTGCACGGCTCGCAAAAATGTCCAGTATCAAATCACTCCTGTCTATCGTACGGGTGTTTATTTCTTTCTCAATATTTTGTATTTGGGAGCCGGTCAGTTCATCATCAAAAATTACCAGCGTAATATTTCCCGTGCTGAGGATATACTTTTTTATTTCTTCAAGTTTTCCTTTGCCCACGAATGATCTTGCGTCGGGATGTTTTAATCTTTGGGTAAATCTTTTTACTGTTTTCACACCCGCAGTCTCGGCCAAAAACTCAAGTTCATCCATAAACTCGTTCACTTGGTTTTCAGTTTGCTCAGGTTGAATTACACCAACTAAAATTGCTTGCTCTTCTTGGTTAACTATGTTTTTTTTATCTATCAAATTTCATTTTTTGTAAGAATGTTTGGGGCGGGCAACATTCTATCTTTTATAAACTTTTGTTCAGGCTATCCGCTGCAAGTCCGCACTCGTACCTCGCTTGCGGGCTTTCCGCTTCTATCCTGCCGCCCTTCAGCTTTAAATCTTTTTTCAACTTTCCCGTGAAGGAGAATACTAGGTTCTCTCATTCCCGCACAAGATAACCATTAAAAAAAATGCCAACTTTTAAAAGTCGGCGTTTTCTCAAATCTTATATCACAAATCTTGTGTCTAATTTCATTTCCTTTTGCTCATTGCATCCATCCATGTTTTCATGGTATCACAATCTCTGTATTCCGGGTCTATCATAATGTAGTAAGAACTTAATCTGCCGCTAAACCATTTATCTAAAGCCAGTTCTTTTTTATTTTCCAATGCACGCAAAGAAATTTTGCTGTAATCATCTTTCATATTTTCTCTGTGCGGTTCTGTTTGAGTCTTAAGATAAACAATTCTAACACCTTTCTTACCTGATGGGTCAGTGTATTCAGCAGGTTGAGAATAACCGCCTGGCTTTAAATTTTTAAGCACAGGAATAATTTCTTTATCTAATTGGTCTATCGTAAGGAAAGTTCCGTTCTGCCCCTGTACCATTCCAGCAGTAAATTTGCTGTTTTCATCATCTGCATAGCGATTAACTGCTGCGCCAAAATCTAAAGTACCTGCTATCAATTTAGCTCTTACGGTATCAAGTTTTTCAAATCCTTCTTTTAATTCAACTGCAGTAACCTGTGGTATCTTAATAATGTGTCGTACAACCGCATCATTACCGTTTCTGCTAACTAGTTGTATTATATGATAACCGAATTTACTTTTAAAAGGATTAGATATTTGTCCTTCCTTCAAAGTAAATGCTTTGGCCATAAAAGTTGGATCAATATCTTTCTGTTCTCTGTTTATTTCCATTTGTCCAAATCTTTCTTTGGCGCCGGGTTCATCAGAGTATTGTGCTGCTGCTTGTTTAAAATCTTTTTTACCACTCTCAATGGCAGTCTTATATTCATTTAATTGTTCCTTGCAATAATCTTCAGCCTCACGGCTCGCTTTTGGAAAAACTATTAGCTGTCCTATCTCGACTTCAGTTTCATAAAAAGGTAAACTGTCGGTAGGAATTTTTAAAAAATAATTTCTTACTTCATTGGGTGTAATTCTTATGCCGTCCACAATTTTGTTGCGCATAGCCATTGCAAGTTTTTGGTCTTTAATGGGGTCACGCATATCTTCTTTTAGCTGATAAACCGTTTTACCCGCGACTTTCTCCAATTCATCCTTCCCACCAAATTGACCTATGTACTGTCTAATTTTATTATCAATATCTCCTTCTACTTCTTCGTCTGTTACAGGTAATGAATCTTTTTCTGCTTGCAAAACCAACGTTTTCGTCCCCATTAAATCCTGCATTACAAAACACTTTCCATTAGCAGGTATTTGAGCACCCTGTCGCTGCATATCCAGTAGGCGGTCGTCAACATCACTTTTTAAAACAATTTTATTTCCTACAATGCCTATTATTCTATCCGCATTTACTTTGCTGGGTTGTGCAAAAGCCAATACTGTAAATAAAAATGCACAAGCTGTAAATAGTATTCTTTTTTTCATGTATGTTTTTTAGTTCTTCTACAGTTCAAAGTTATGGTTGAAGCGATAGATAAGGTTTTATACAAATTCATTTAACAAAAAATTGCAGCAGGATTAGTGCTGCAATTGTGTGTTATTTTCTATGAAGTTTTTTTAAAATAATTCTCAATATTCAAGGTTCAATAATCAAGGTTCAAATATTCAAATGTTCAACTCGAAATTTCATGATGAAAACAACAGCACTATTCCTTCTCAAGTTGCCTCACTATCAACCAACATCTATCAACCATCATCTATCAATCATCATCTATCAACCATCATCATTCATCAACTACCAACTTACAACGTTCTCTTCACTTCTACTTCTTCAAATGCTTCTACAATATCACCCACTTTAATATCATTGTAGTTTTTAATTACCAAACCACATTCCATACCACTGGTTACTTCTTTTGCATCATCTCTGTAACGCTTCAAGCTAGATAGTTCACCAGTAAATATTACGATGCCTTCTCTTACCAAACGTATGCGGCTGTTTCTTGCCATTTTACCGTCTAATACGGTACAACCTGCTACAGTAGCTTTATCAAATTTGTAAGTCTCACGTATTTCAACATTACCCAAAATTTTCTCTTCTACTGTAGGCTCAAGCATACCTTCCATGGCACTCTTAATCTCTTCAATAGCATTGTAAATAATAGAGTACATTTTAATTTCTATCGATTCATTTTCAGCCAAACGAGCAGCCTGTATACTTGGGCGAACATTGAAACCAATGATGATCGCATCTGAACCTGCAGCAAGGTTTACATCATTTTCTGTAATGGCACCTACCGCTTTGTGTATTACTTTAATTACAATTTCCTCCGTACTTAATTTCTGTAATGAATCACTCAATGCTTCTACGGATCCATCCACATCACCTTTAAGAATAACATTTAATTCTTTAAAGTTACCAAGTGCTAAACGACGACCTATCTCTTCTAATGTGATATGCTTTCTTGCACGCATACCTTGCTCACGCAATATTTGACCACGCTTGTAAGCATTTTCTCTTGCGTCACTTTCGTTTGCAAATACTTTAAAAGTTTCCCCAGCTTGTGGTGCACCATTTAATCCTAAAATTAACACAGGTGTAGAGGGTGGTGCTTTTTCTGAACGTTGGTTACGCTCATTGTACATTGCTTTTACTTTACCGAAGAACTGACCGGATACGATCATGTCGCCTTGTTTCAAAGTACCGTTTTGTACAAGAATAGTAGCTACGTATCCACGTCCTTTATCAAGCGATGCTTCAATTACAGTTCCGGAAGCACCTTTATCAGCATTGGCTTTTAATTCTAAAATATCTGTTTCAAGCAATATTTTTTCTAGCAACAAATCAATGTTTTCTCCCTTCTTTGCACTTATTTCCTGGCTCTGAAATTTACCGCCCCAGCTTTCTACCAATATGTTCATACCGGCAAGCTGTTGCTTAATTTTTTCAGGATCTGCACCATCTTTATCCACCTTATTTATGGCAAATATCATTGGCACATTTGCCGCCTGCGCATGAGAGATTGCCTCCTTTGTTTGTGGCATCACCGCATCATCTGCAGCAACTACTATCACTGCAATATCTGTAACTTTTGCACCACGTGCACGCATAGCTGTAAACGCCTCGTGACCCGGTGTGTCCAAAAAAGTAATTGCTCTTCCGCTCGGTAAGGTTACTTCATAAGCACCAATGTGTTGAGTAATTCCACCAGCTTCACCTGCAATAACGTTTGTATTTCTAATGTAATCCAGTAACGATGTTTTACCATGATCTACGTGGCCCATGATAGTAACAATTGGCGCTCTGTCCTTCATCATGGCCGGATCGTCCACCTCATTGTCTACTTCTAATTCTGCAGCATCATCTACACCTATAAATTCTACTTCATAATCAAATTCACTTGCAACCAATTCAATAACATCTGCTTCCAAACGCTGGTTAATGGATACCATTATACCAAGGTTCATACACTTGCTAATAATATCTGCGAAACTCACTTCCATCAAACCCGCTAATTCACTTACAGAAATAAATTCTGTAACCTGAAGCTTGTTCCCTTCATCTGGTCTGTTGCTTTGCGCTTCATTAAATAAGTCTCTCTTCTCTTTTCTATATTTTGCTTTGGAACTTTTTCCACGTCCGCCTGCACCTGCAAGTTTTGCCTGCGTTTGCTTTAACTTCTCCTGAATTTCTTTTGCATCTATTATCTTATCTTCTCTGCGTACAGGTGTACCCGTGTTTTGTCCAGGGCGTTGGAACCTATTACCACCGGCTTGTTGAGGACCACGAGCACCACTAGGTCCACCAGTTTGTGGACCTCTGCTATAACCTCCCGGTCCACCTTGAGCAGGGCCTGCAGGTCTTGGACCACGGTTGTCAGGCAAAGCACTTGTACCAGGTTTTTTTTGTATTGGAATTCTTTTTCTTTTACTTATATCTTCTCTTTTAGGTCTGGTATCGTTTTCTACAGGTAAATTAATTTTACCCATAATTTTTGGACCGGTAAGTCGAGCTGTCTGTATATTTTCAATAACCGGTGCTGTATCTTTTGCCTCAATAATATCTTCAGCTTTTGGTGCAACAGCTACCGGAGCAGGAGTTACAGGTGGGGCTTCCACATCAGCTTTTTTCTTTGCTTCTGCAGGTTTAGCGGGAGCTTCAGGCGCAACGTCTTCTTTTTTCTTCGTGCTTTTTTTAGGACGGGTAGAAGAATCTATGGCATTTAAATCTATCTTATCAAGAACTTTAGGCCCTTCCAATTCCGGCGCATCGATTTTTGTAATAGAAGGTTTTTCAGGTTCTGCTACTGCCGTTTCTCCCATAGTTGGTTTTTCTTCAACCTTCTTTTCCTCTTTTACAGGAATTTCCACCGGAGTAATTTGTATTACAGGAGCCGGAATATTCTCTATTTTTTCTTCAACCGTTGCCGGTGCTACTTCCTTTGGTTCTTCTTTAGGAAGTTCTTTTGGCTTTTCTTCCCTCTTTTTAAACGAAAGATCCTGCTCGTCTCTTTTCTTTTTTGGATCTGCAATGTTAGACTTAATCAGCTCTACTTTATCTGCCTTTTCCTTGGCAGATTTGTCTTGCTGGTATTCACTTTGCAGCACACGGTACATTTCGTCTGTAAGCTTAGATGTAGGCTTAAGATCATCTGTACCGTTCAAACTTTTTGATACAAGAAAGTCTATCAAGGTGTTTGTACCTATGTTAAACTCTTTGGCGGCTGCCATCAGCCTGGGTGTTGTTACTTCTGACATTCTTACTTTTTACTGTCCCGCTTTTATTGGACAAAATTTTTCTATTATTTATATTTTTTTATCAATGCATACGTCCTGTTTTATTCTTTTTCGAATTCCTCATTCAAGATTTTTTTAAGGTCGGCAATGGTTTCTTTTTCAAGGTCTGTTCTCCTTTCTAATTCTTCGTCTGTTAGATCTAATACTGAACGAGCGGTATCGCAGCCAACTTTTTTAAGCGCCTCGATTACCCATGGTTCTATCTCATCTGAGAATTCTTCCAAATCAATATCAAAGTCATCTTCTTCACCCTCGTTATCTCTAAATACATCAATATTGTATCCTGTCAGTTCGCAGGCAAGTTTAATATTTACCCCACGACGACCGATAGCAAGTGATACCTGATCAGGTTTTAGATAAACCTTTGCATGCATTTTTTCAGTATCAAGATCTATACTGGTAATTTTTGCAGGAGTTAAAGAGCGTTGTATAAGCAACTGGGTATTTGCTGTCCAGTTGATAACATCAATATTTTCATTTTTTAATTCCCTCACTATACCATGTATACGGCTTCCTTTCATACCCACGCAAGCACCAACAGGATCAATACGGTCATCATAGCTCTCTACAGCAACTTTTGCACGCTCGCCCGGGTCACGCACAATTTTCTTTACAACAATCAGACCGTCAAATATCTCGGGTACTTCAATTTCCAATAATTTTTCTAAAAACACAGGACTTGTCCGAGAAAGAATGATGATTGCCTGACTGTTTTTTAATTCTACTTTCTTTACAACCGCCCGTACGGTTTCACCTTTCTTGAAGTAATCAGCGTTTATCTGTTCAGATTTTGGTAACAACATTTCATTGCCATCTTCATCTAAAATCAACACTTCTTTTTTCCAAACCTGGTGTACTTCGCCACTTACAATTTCCCCAACCCGCTCTTCGTATTTTTTTATTAAAATATTTTTCTTCAAATCACCAATACGTGCTGCAAGCGTTTGCTTACCTGCTAATATAGCTCTGCGACCAAATTCTTTTTGAATATCTACTTCTTCGTATAATTCCTCTCCCACAGTAAAATCGGGCTCAATGAGGATAGCATTTTTAAGTTCAATTTCGGTAAGCGTATTGTATAGATCATCATCATCTACAATGGTACGGCGACGAAAAATTTCCAAATCACCCTTTTGGTCATTCACGATCACGTCAAAATTATCATCACTACCGTATTTTTTACGGATCAATGTTTTAAAAACATCTTCCATCACTTTCATCAGTGTAGGGCGATCAATATTTTCTGCTTCTTTAAATTCCTGAAAGGATTCTATTAAATTAATACTTGCCATATTCCTTGCCTGCTCCATTTACTGCCCCGCATGCATGGGGTTTTGTTATTAAAATTTTATTTGTACTACCGTTTGCTTTATATCTACAAATAGTATCGGAACCTTTATGTTTAACGCTTTTTTGTTTTTCCCTTCGGTTGTTTCTACTACAATCTGCTCTTCTGTAGCCTCTAATAAAATACCTTCTTTTATTGTTTCATCATTTAGGGTTACTTCTACATTTCTTCCAATATTTTTTACATATTGGCGAAGCATCTTTAACGGTTCGTCAATGCCGGGGCTCGAAACTTCCAAAGAAAAATCTCCTTCAGGGTAAAAACCCATTTCTTCTACCTGCCTGTATAACCTCCGATTTATTTTTATGCATTTTTCAATTCCAAGACCACTATCAGCATCCAAAAATATTTTAATATTATTGGTAGGCTTCACCTTCATGTCCACAAAAAAAATATCATCATATAGCAGGGTAAGTAAGATTCTCTTTACCGTTTCTGCGTTTGTTTCAGTTGCCATATTGCTTTATAAAAGAAGAAGGGAACCGCTGGTTCCCTTCCTTTCTACTTCGTTTTCTAACGCAAACATACAAAGTATACATTTATCTACCAAAAATTGAAGCTGTACCTATCATAAAATTTAACAATAATATATTGGACCACATAATAACTTTGTAACATGAATATTTTTAAGCTGATAGGTGAATTGGTTGTCATTTACATACTGTATAAAATTATTTTTGATTTTATTGTTCCGCTTTACAATGCAAGCAAGCAAATGAAGAGCAAAATGAGCGATATGCAACAACGCATGCAGCAGCAACAA
>JANXTN010000081.1 GCA_025352435.1 Ferruginibacter sp.
CAAAAGGCATGTCCATATTGGGTTTATCCACATCTTCAGCATCGTATGCATTGTCAGCCCACACATCATAATTATAGCCATGTGTACTTCCGCCCACAAATATTACCATATCACTTTTTTTTGCAAGTGCTACAGCTTCATTGATCATATTTTGATTAGCCACGGCACCTCTTTTTATCTCATAGCCCTGAGCATACTCAACCTTAATATTACCAGCTATATTTTTTATACCCTCCAAAGGGGTTACTTCATAAAAAGCCCGCACCTGCGAACTACCACCGCCCATTGATTGCTTTCTTGCTGCATTGAAGCCGATTACTGCAATGCTTTTAATATTTTTATTTACAGGCAAAATATTGTTGTCATTTTTTAAAAGAACAATTCCTTCTTCTGCGATGGTTGCCGCGGCTTGCCGATGTGCTTTGGTATTATAATCACCGGTTTTTAACTGGCCATCAATCATTCCGGTTTTAAACATCACGTATAATATTCTGCTCACCTTATCATCTAAAATGCGTTCAGAAAGTCTGCCCACTTTGATAAGAGAAAGTAAATTATTCCCAAAGAAAAATTTGTCATAATCTGGATTGGGTAACATTGGTAAATCAGTTCCCATTTCCAGATCCATTCCATTCCAATATGCTTCTTCGGTACTGTGCACTGCATTCCAGTCGCTCATTACAAATCCTTTAAAATTCCATTCTTTTTTTAAGATTTGATTTAAGAGATAATTATTTTGCGATGCCCATTGCCCTCTAAACTTATTGTAGGAACCCATCACTGTGTTTACCTTGGCTACTTCTACCGCAGCTTTGAACCCGGGCAAATAAATTTCTCTGAGGGCCCTTTCACTCATCTGCACATTTATAGTAAATCTTTTCGATTCCTGGTTATTGGCTGCATAATGTTTTACACATGCAGAAACGCCTTGGTCCTGCACACCTTTTATATAACCCACAACCATTTTGGAAACCAAGAAAGGATCTTCACTCTGGTACTCAAAATTTCTTCCGTTTAAAGGTGAACGAATAATATTTATGCCTGGTCCCAGAATAATATTTTTTCCTCTATACCTTGCTTCGCTGCCCAACACAGATCCAAAAGCATAACCAAGTTGCGGATTCCATGTAGCAGCCAGGCAATTACCGGTTGGTAAATATGTTCCAGAGTCTAACGAATTGTTCGTGAGATCCCATCCACGCCCGTGTTCCGGACGCACACCATGCGGCCCATCCGATGTTACTATCTCGGGTATGCCTAACCTAGACACACCGCCAGAGGTAAAGGATGAAGAGGCATGTACCATTTTTACTTTTTCTTCTGTTGTAAGTTGTTTAACGAGGGCTTTTATTTTTGCCGTGGTATCAAACATTGTTTGTGCGGATAGGCCCGAAAAAAGAAAGCACAAACAAAAACTCAAAAGGAAAATTTTGGTTAATTTATTAATTATCATTTTATTAATTTTTATGAAAGTAAATATAACGAGAATAAAAAAAGAGCATCCTTTGAAAATGCTCTTTTTTTATTTTATCATTTGTGAATAATGATAGTTTCTGTTTTCAAAATTTTACCGTTAGAATTCATTAAGCGAATATGATAAACCCCGTTACCATGTTTTGTAAGATCTATATTCATTGGCGTATAGCTGCTGAAAATTGTAAATTTTCCACTAAATACCAATGCTCCTGCAGAATTATAAATTGCGATCTGCAAAGGCTGCAAATTATTAGGATCACTAAAATATCTTACCTGAAATTTACCGGTAGATGGATTTGGATAAACAAACAATTTTTCAGAACTGGCCTCTGTAATGTTGATTGTGTTTGAAGTAGTAACACAACTATTTGCATTTAAAACTTTTAAAGTATAAGTGCCAACACCATCAATGTTTACAGGAATAGAAACACCGGTTTGTGTAGGAATCAAAATTCCGTTTCTAAACCAGGAATAACTATTACCAGCACCTGCAGCATTCGAAGTAGCAATTGTAATTATTTGTCCGGGCGTTACTTGTGTACCTGGTGAAGCAGCAATTACCGTTGCTGATGGAGGTGCGATTACTGTAATTGTAATTGAAGCTCTGGCTCCTTCACAACCATTTGAACTAACCTGACTTACGTAATAAATTGTTGTACCCGCTGTAGCAGTATTAAGCATTGGTGCTGTATTTGAACCTACACCACCGGTTGCAACTGAATACCATTTCAGGATATTGCCTGTACCTGCTGTAGCTGTCAAAGGAATTGCTGTAGCATTTTGACAATAGGTTACTGTGCTATTTGAAAGTGCCTGCGGCAAAGCGTTAATAGTAACAGCAATGGTTGCCCTTGGCCCTTCGGTACCTGCAGTGTTTTTTTGACTAACATAATAGTTTGTCGTACCAACTGCTGTAGTAGAAGGTGTTGGGGCATCTGCACTTGCAGTTCCTGCAACAGCTACGGTATACCACGATAGTGTATTACCTGCTAATGCTGTTGCCGTCAATGGCACCGCAGTACTATTTTGGCAATATAAAACCGGAGTTGTAACTATAGGAGCCGGAGGAGCTGGCGGAAGAGTAGCTGCACCGAACTTCACATCATCAAAATAATAAGTGCGCTCACCTGCCACAGCTCCTGTTACACCAAAATTAAAAAAGATAGTTGCCTTGTTTAAATTGTATGTGAGATTAAGTGCTGCAGTACCTGCTGCCTGATTTGAAAAATTAAATTCAAGCGTCTGCCAGCCATTTGCTGTTGTAACAGTTGCTTCTGTTTCGCATGATTTTGTAGGGTCATTTTTATCCTCCACTTTTAACCTTACCTGAATACCCGCATGAGGTGAATACACTCTTACATTCATTCTTTTCTCCGTTGCTGTAAAAGGTATGTTACTGCTGAAACCTGTTTGCACAGCTCCGTTTAATGCAGTGATCGTAGTTCCTGCATAGGTTTCCGCCGTGTTGGTTCTTATAACCTTAGCTACTTTGTTTGTGGCTAGCGTCGGGTCTGCTACAATCGTTGACTGCTCAGCTCCCGCAAAACCTACCAACCCATAACTAACTGTAGCATCATCAAATGTTACAGGAAGATTCATCTGCGTTAAACCTCCGCCACCACCACCGGCTTCTACAAGTCTTACATCATCAAACAACCATGTAAAGTTTGCTGAACCGTTGCCCGCTGTACCTAAATCAAAAATGAAAACTAATTTAACGTACTGCGCCGTTGTGCTGGCTGTACTGTAATCAAAAGTCAAATCTTCCCACGCATTGGCTACTGTTGATGTGGCTTCTTTTTCAAAAGTTGCACTGCCATCAGCATTTTCTACTTTCAATAAAAGCTTTGCGCCTACTCTTGGTGAATATACTTTTACCTCAAATGTTTTGTTGACACTTAAATTTATTGGTGAAGCAAGTGTTATAGCACTTCCGCCATAAACCTCGCCTGCGCCTTTTACCATTTTGGCTACATTAGCACTTGTGTTTATTCCACTTATTTGTGGGTTAGCAATCTTTGTTGTTGCTCCACCACCAAAGTCCGTAAACCCATAATTTATTGTTGCCGATTCAAAATCCAATGGTAATACCGGAAGCGTAGAACTCCCACCACCGCCTGAACCTGTTAACCTCACATCATCAAACAACCATGTATAATTTGCAGTACCATTTCCTGCAGTGCCTAAATCAAAAATGAAAACTAATTTGCTGTATTGGTTACTGGTACTGATTGCTGAATAATCAAAAGTCAAATCTTCCCATGCATTAGCAACAGTTGATGTTGCTTCTTTTTCAAAAGTTGAACTTCCATCAGCATTCTCTACTTTCAGTAAAAGCTTTGCTCCTACTCTCGGTGAATATACTTTTACCTTAAAAGTTTTGTTTACACTTAAATCTATTGGGCTTGCAAGCGTAATAAAACTTCCGCCATAAACTTCACCTGCACCCTTAACCATTTTGGCAACATTGACACTTGTGTTTATTCCGTTTATTTGAGGATTGGCAATTTTAGTTGTTGCGCCGCCACCAAAATCTGTAAATGCATAATTGAGAGTTCCCGATTCAAAATCAAGTGGCAATACCGGAAGCGTAGAACCGCCACCACCGCCGCCTGCCGCAGGACCAAACTTTACATCATCAAAATAATAAATACGCTCACCTGCCACAGCTCCTGTTACACCAAAATTAAAAAAGATCGTTGCCTTGTTGTAATTGAATGCAAGGTTAAACGCTGCTGTGCCTGCTGCCTGGTTGGCAAAATTAAACTCCAATGTCTGCCAGCCATTTGCTGTTGTTACCGTAGCTTCTGTTTCGCATGATTTTGTAGGATCGTTTTTATCTTCAACTTTTAGCCTTACCTGTATGCCCGCATGTGGAGAATAAACCCTTACATTCATTCTCTTCTCTGTTGCAGTAAACGGTATGTTTGCGCTGAAGCCGGTCTGTACGCCGCCTGTTACCGCAGTAACCGTAGTGCCTGCATATAGCTGTGCTGTATTTGTTTTAATAACCTTTACTACTTTATTTGTAGCAAGTGTTGGGTCTGTTACAATCGTTGATTGTTCTGCTCCTTCAAAGCCTACCACACCATAGTTCACCGTCGCATCATCAAATGTTACAGGAAGATTCATTTGCGTTAACCCGCCACCACCGCCACCACCGGCTGCTGTCAGTCTTACATCGTCAAACAACCATGTAAAGTTTGCTGAACCGTTGCCGGCCGTGCCTAAATCAAAAATGAAAACTAATTTAATGTACTGCGCTGTAGTACTGGCTGTACTGTAATCAAAGGTCAAATCTTCCCACGCATTGGCTACTGTTGATGTCGCTTCTTTTTCAAAAGTTGCGCTTCCATCAGCATTTTCTACTTTCAATAAAAGCTTAGCTCCAACTCTCGGAGAAAACACTTTTACCTTAAATGTTTTGTTTACACTTAAATCTATAGGACTTGCAAGTGTTATTGCACTGCCACCGTAAACTTCTCCTGCGCCCTTCACCATTTTGGCAACATTGGCACTTGTATTTATTCCGCTACTCTGAGGGTTAGCGATTTTAGTTGTTGCACCACCGCCAAAGTCAGTAAATGCATAATTTACTGTTGCAGATTCAAAATCCATTGGCAATACCGGAAGTGTGGTTGTGCCGCCACCGCCACCACCTGCAGCTGTCAGTCTTACATCATCAAACAACCATGTAAAGTTTGCTGAACCGTTGCCAGCTGTACCATTATCAAAAATAAAAACTAGTTTACTGTATTGGTTAGTGGTGCTGATGCCTGAGTAATCAAAGGTCAAGTCTTCCCATGTATTTGCTACTGTTGATGTAACTTCCTTTTCAAAATTAATAGCTCCGTCAGTAGCATTCTCTATTTTCAACAAAAGCTTAGCACCTACTCTTGGTGAAAATACTTTTACCTTAAACGTTTTGTTTACAGTAAAATCAATGGGATTTGTAAGTGTGATTGTACTACCTCCATACACTTCGCCTGCTCCTTTTACCATTTTGGCAACGTTGGCACTTGTATTTATTCCGTTAATCTGAGGGTTGGCAATTTTTGTCGTTGCTCCTCCTGCAAAATCCGTGAATGTATAATTTGCGGTTGCTGACTCAAAATCCAACGGCAATTGCAATTGAGCAAAAGAATACATTGTCAGTAAAAGTGCTGAGAATAGTATATAAAATTTTTTCATAATTAATTTATTAAAAGCTGAAAAGTATAGGGGCTAAAAAACTTAGAGTATGATTTTATAATACTTCACATAATCAACAAGCATAGTTGCAGGAAAAATCGTGTTGTCTATTCCCTGCACACCGCCCCAGTCTCCGCCTACTGCAATATTTAGAATCAAAAAAAATCGTTTATCATAAGGCCATGATGTGTAGCCGTTGTTCGGATTCACATATTCAAAATATTGTTCGCCATCAATAAAACCTTTTATTGAATATGGTGTCCAGTCCACTCTGTAATTATGAAAATCATCCGTAGCAGTGGGTATAACTTTCGCTGCGCCTTTTTGGTTTCCTTTCATAAAATTGTATGCTGCATTATGAACAGTAAAATGAATATTATTGGCATCATAACCTACGTGTTCCATAATATCTATTTCTCCTGAAGCAGGCCAGTTACCATAAGAAAGATCTGTAGGAAACATCCAGATGGCAGGCCATGTTCCTCTACCCTTAGGTAACTTTGCCCGAACTTCCATACGCCCATAAACCCAGTCACCTTTGCCTTTCGTTATCATGCGAGATGATGTATATTCTCTGCCGGATACATTTTCTTTTTTAGCAGTAATTACAAGGTTACCACCCGACACAGTGGAGTTAGAACCAGATGTATAATATTGCAATTCATTGTTGCCCCAGCCACCACCACCAACCTCAAAATTCCATTTTGCCGGATCAGGAGCAGTGCCGGTTGAAAAATCATCTTGCCAGGTTGGCGTTGCTTCAAACTGCCAGTTTTTATCAACTACAGGAGTAGCAGCCATTGCTTTTACAACTTCACCTTTATCTGTGCAGGAAATAAAAGAAACCGAAATAATAAGTAAGAGCGAAAAAAACATTTGTAAACTTTTCATTTTATTAAATTTTTATTGTGCTATAAATTTGAATTGAAAAACAGTGTTCGTACCGTTACCGGCACGTAAAGTCATTTTTGTTGAGGTAATATCTATAATTCTATAAACATTTTCACTGGGTACATCCGTAGTTCCAATAAAAATAGTAGGAGGTGCTCCAGTAATTTGGATGGTAGCTAAACCTGCAACACCACCCGTTGTAGGGGAAAAAGTATAATTGAGATTGGAGTACGATCTGTCAGACCCACAATTATAATTTGGTGCAACATTGCCGCCATTAAAAGTTGAGCCATTGGCGTTGTAAGTAAGTTTGTTGGCTGAAGTAAAAGTATATCCATCATCCGTCTGGCATGGATCAATAGGGCCACCGGCAAAATAAGTACCCGGGTTAGATTCTGTACCAACAATAATTGCGTTTGCACCAGGGGTAGGGTCAAGTTTCCAAGTTCTACCTGCTTGGCCGCCGGTTAGCAAATCTTTAATATCGGCAAGCGTAAGCACTTCCACTTTTTTTAATTTTATTTCAATCAGCTGTCCTCCGGTGCCCGAAAGCGTTGCCCTCAATGTCATTCTGTTGGAAGTATAACTTTGTACCGTATAGCGATTGTTATCTACAATATCAGTAGTACCTATAAAGGGTTTGCCTGTTCCTGTTGCAAGTGGATTAAGAATAATCTGAGGTAATTGACCGGACTTTGTTACAACTTTATAATCTGATGCATTTTGTTTTTGTGGCTGGCAACTATAACCTGACTGAACATCAAATGTCTGGCCTTGTGCATCGTAATTAAATGTACCGTCTGCTGCGAACTTATACAGATCATCTACCTGGCAACCTGCAGCAGCTCCGCTAAAAAACACCTGAGTACCATCAGGAGAAAGTACTTTTATTGCATCGGCCTCTGTAGACCAAGTCCATACAAAATTGTTACCACAACCTGTTAGGTTATTAAAAAAATCATTCTGACAAGCAGATGTTACAAAAATTCTTTTAGTAATACTGTTGCTCCCATTTGTGCCTACACTTATCAAATTCACATTGTAATTTCCGCCAACTTTGTAATTATGAGTCGGGCTTTTTTCAGATGATAAAGGCGTATTGTCACCAAAATCCCATTGATATTGAAAAGCTTCCTCACTTGCGTTCGAAAAACTTACCGTATAAGCATAAGGAAGCGTATCCTGTAATGCTCGGATGGCAAAAGTAAAATCCGCCTTAGATGCAGTGCCGGTAAGCCCCAGCGTGTCTTTTTTACATTGAATTAATGTAATGCAACATGCCAATAAAAAAAGAGTTAAAAGTTTTATATTTTTTTTCATGATTAGTTTTTTAAAGAAAATTAATAGCCGGGATTTTGTGTAAGATTTGGATTTTTATCTCTTTCACCCTGGGGAATTGGCATATAACGGTGCTTTGCTGCAACATTTGTTTTTCCCGTTGCGGCCATTACAGTTATAAAATAATTTGGATCAGGATGGCGAAGCAAATCATACCAACGATGCATTTCGAAACCAAATTCCAATCTTCTTTCTTTATACATAGCCGCCAACCATTGCGGATCAGAAAGACTTGCAGCTAAAGGAGCTAATCCGGCCCTTGCCCTTACCTGGTCAGCAAATGGTTTTCCTAAAGCAGGTCCCGCAGCTTCTGCGTAAATCAACAGAATTTCGGAGTAGCGCATAATTGGAACATTCAATGCACAGGTCCATCCACCATTGTCGCCTGCAGTATTGGTGGCTGGAATAAAATATTTCTTTACATCCAGGCCGTTTGGAGATCCGCTTAATTGTGTTGGTTGTGTATAAGAGCCACTTACATCTCCCGGTATCCAAACTGAACGCTGTCTTCTCTTGTCAATAATAGTGTTATAAGATGCTCCCGTTTTTTCGTACTGATCCATAAAATTAATCGTGGGAACATTCCAGCCATAGCCTGCCGACTGTACTACATTCTGCAAGCGTGGTCCAAAAAAAGTATTCAATTTTTGTCCTGCACCAAAATCTGAGAACTGGCCACCACCACTTCTATACTGAACTTCAAAAAGAGATTCTTTTCCGTTTTCATTTTCAAGTTTAAAGTTATCGCCGTAATCTGCCCACAAATCATATCCATAAAGTGCTCTGCTGTCTATCACTTCTTTTGCTTTTGCAGCAGCATTTGTTTTATCTCCTAAGGTCAGGTAAACAGCCGCCATCAAGCCTTTAGCCGCACCAGCAGTCGCACGACCTTTATCATTTACACCATAGGTATTAGGTAATAAAGTTTCAGCACTTTTTAAATCAGCAATTATTTGTGCATACACCTGTGCTTTGGGTGAGCGTGCAATTGTAGATGCTTCAGACACTGATATGGCATTTGTGTACAACGGTACATCACCGAACAAACGTACAAGATGGTAATAATACAATGCTCTTAAGAACTTTGCCTCACCTATACTTCTATTTTTTATGGCAGGTGTTATGCTTGTAATGTTTGGTACTTTTTCTACAACCAGGTTGGTTCTTAATATTCCAAAGTAACACTGTGCCCACATTAAATTAATAATAGGATTAAAGGATGTTACATTAAAATTATCAAGTTCTGCAGTTTCCAAACCATCGCCACCGCCACCACCGCCGAGGTCAGCATCATCGCTCATAATATCTCCAAGGTGCCATGCAGCACCATTGTAAATAGCGGAAAGAGGCGTGTATGCTGCGTTTACAGCAATAACTGCTTCTGCCTCATTGCTGTAATAATTATCTACGGAGCTAAGAGGAATAGTAGGATCGTAAGACAACAAGCTTTTTTTACATTGCGTAAACGACAGTGTTGTTAGAATAAGAACCGCTGTTATTTTTAATAATTTATTTTTCATAATAAAATGCTTTTCAAAGTTTACAAATCAATTGTGATACCCGCTAAAAATGTTCTTGCCTGTGGATAGAATCCATAATCTACTCCTCCACCAACTTCGGGATCAAAACCTGAATAATTTGTAACAGTTAATAAATTTTGTGCACTCACATAAAACTTGGTATTCTTCACATTTAATCTGCTTGCCCACTTTGTGGGAATGCCATAAGAAAGTCTCACGTTTTTTATTCTGAAATAAGAAGCGTCTTCTACAAACCTATCAGATACTCTGTTGTTACCATTGGGGTCATCTAAAATTAATCGGGGCATTGAATTACTTGTTCCCTCGCCCGTCCACCTTGCTAGCACTGCATTGGAATAGTTACCATTGCTCACTCCACCTTCTGTATACCATCTTGTAAAGTTTAAAACTTTGTTGCCCTGCGAGCCCTGTACAAAAATGGTTAGTTCAAAATTCTTATAGGTAAAAGTATTTGTAAGCCCATAAGTAAAAGTTGGATTAGCATTGCCAATATTTGTCCGGTCCTGGTCATTTATAACGCCATCGCCATTTAAATCTTTAAATTTTATGTCTCCGGGAGCAGTGCTTTTTGATGGGTCTGAGCCTGCAGTTTGCACAGCATGTGCTGCAATCTCTTTGTAGTTTTGAAAGATACCTTCTGTAACAAAACCATAAAAATAATTAGCAGGTAAACCCAAGATTGTTCTTAAACTTCCGCCGTTTATTCTTGGAAAACCACCATTGTCAAGCAGGGCAGAAAGCCCCAATGAAGTAACTTTATTTTTATACGTGCCCAATGCTGTATTTGCAGTCCATTTCAAATTTTTGTTGTTATAAATTTCTCCTGATAAGGTTAAATCAATTCCTGTATTTTGAAGCGTGCCGGTATTGAAAGGAACAGACTCATATGTACCGGAAACCAATGGTGGCGCCACAGCAATAATCAAATCTTTTGAGCGACGTTGGTAAGCATCAAAATTAATATTCAATCTGCTTTTAAAAAGGGAAGCATCAAAACCAAGATCTAACTGCTCATTTTTTTCCCATTTAATGTTGGGATTGTAAGAGCTACTCGGCGCTGCACCATTTACAATTCCACTAGAGCTGGAGGAGTTTCCAAAAGTATATTGAAAGCTCTGGTTTATTAATTGCAAATATTTGTAGGGATCAATATTCTGATTCCCTACATTTCCGAAACTACCCCTAACTTTTAATTCATCTAACCATGAAACATTTTGTAAAAAAGGTTCCTGTGTAAGACGCCATGCCGCCGATACAGCATAAAAATTTGAAAATTTATTGCCCGGTGCAAATTTATCACTTCCGTCTCTTCTTGCTGATATTCCTAAGAAACCTCTGTTGTCATAATCGTAATTTATTCTTGAAATGTAAGATGCCAGCCTCCCTGAAATACCGTCCAATGCACCGTTATCAATTTGGGAAAGACTTGTAGGTGTAAAAATTACATTGTTCAAACCCGGCACATTAAAAGCAAAGTTGCTGTTGCCTCTTGATGCATACAAATAAGAAAATCTACTCTCCTGAAAAGTGTATCCAACAACTGCATTTAGTTTGTGTTTCTTAGCCAATACTTTATCGTAGGTTAAAGTGTATTCAGCTAAATAATCCGGATTTAAACTTTTTTGGGTAAAATAGTTTGACAATACAATCGGCCTTCCACCCGAAGATGGTGTTGCAATATTTAAACTTGTAATTTCCTGAATGGTATAATCTCCGCCAAACATGGTTTTCAACTTCAGCCCTTTCAGCAATTCTAATTCTGCATAAATGTTTCCTGTAGCCCTGTACTTTACATTTTTGTTTTTAGGAACTTCCAGGTTGTAAATAGGGTTTGGTTCTGCATAACTGTCTTCGCTTAAACCACCGGCATAGGTACCATCTGGGTTACGGGCATTTACTGTTGGCGGCGCAGTTAAAGCCAATATAACATTACTGTTAAAGGGCGTATAGGTATCAGTACCATGCTCAATATATTTGCTAAGCGATAAAGAATTACCAAACTTTATTCTGCTGTTCACTTTTACATCGCCATTAAACCTAAGATTAAAACGCTCAAAATCTGTTTTGTAAATTATTCCATCCTGTTTTAAATATCCTGCAGAAAATAAATACTGTGCATTTTCAGATCCACCGGATGCGTTCATGGAAACATTTTGTATGGCTGCTCTTCTAAATATTTTACCCAACCAGTCAGTTCCGTTTCCATACTGAGCGGCTATTAGATTTGGATCCAATAATTTTGGAATTGGTGCAAGTCCACTCGCTACTCTTGCCTCTGTATTCGCTATAGCATACTCCCTGGCATTTAGCATTGCGGGCAAACGCCAAGCCTGCTGTAGTCCTCTGTATACATCTACATTGAAATTAGATTTGCCTGCCTTGCCCCTTTTTGTGGTTATCACAATAACACCATTAGAACCTCTAACACCATAAATAGATGTTGCACCCGCATCTTTTAAAACATCTATTCTTTCAATTTCACCTGTACCAAAAGAGTTTAAAATATTGTCTGCACGTTGATCAGGTAATGGATAACCATCCACAACAATGAGCGGGTTGTTTGTAAGATTTAAAGAGGAAATACCTCTTATTCTAATGGATGAGCCACCTGTGCCGCCGGGTGCGCCACTGCTTTGTGTAATGGTAACACCTGCAACCCTGCCTTGTAACGCCTGTGCAGCATCTGCAACCGGTGAGGCAGTTATTTCTTTTGAGTTGATAGAAGATATAGAAGTAGAAATACCACGCTTTGCTCTGGTACCATAACCTACCACAACCACCTCATCTAAATTTTTAGTTTCTTCTTCTAAAACAATTGTGAGCGTAAGAGATTTTCCTACACTTATTTGCTGTGTTTTATAACCAACGATAGATATTTCCAAGCGACTGTTATTGTCTTTTACATTTATAGAAAAAGAGCCATCGGCGGTAGTTTGCACAATATTACTAGTACCTATTTCTTTGATAACAACCGCCTGTAAATTTTCTCCTTTGTTGTTTTTTACTGAACCTGTAATACCAACTGCTTTTACAGTATAATCTACACTTGTAACTGAAGTAATTATTATTTTATCTGCATCCATTTGTCTCCAGGTAAGGGAAGAATTGTTAAGCAAAATCTCCATCACTTTTTCCAATGGTGCATCATTCACAACAATGCTTATTTGTTTGTTACTTTCTACTACATCATCACTGTAAAAAAAACGGTAGCTAGTTTGCTTTTCTATTGTTTTTAATACATTGCTGAAGGAATTATTTTTTATGTTTAAATTAATTTTTTGCTGCGCATAATCTTTTGCAGAAACATGCAAAGCCAGGAAAAGCAGTAGAGTAGAAATTTTCATAATGAGCAATATTTTTTTGGTAAAGACATAATGTTGACGCCTGAACTTTTCATTTTTTTTCATTAGTTA
>JANXTN010000082.1 GCA_025352435.1 Ferruginibacter sp.
ATCAGCACCTTCCCACATGGAACGATGGCTGAGGGCAGTTTTGTACAATTGAATATTCCCCGGTTTAAAACCCGTTACATTGTTCAACTGCTTTTTAAAATCTTTTGTTACAGGCTCATCAATAAATAATCCCTGTAAATACTTTAATGTTTTTTTAATAAAAAAAGTTTGATTAAAATTAACGGATAAATGTTTAATCAGCATGCTATGCAGCTGATAAATTTCCGGATGAACTTTTCAAATACTTAAGAATCACAAAAAAAAGTTCAATAAAGGTATGACGTACAAGTGAGTGACACAACGATGTTGACAATAGCAGCTGCTTCGTTTGGACAACAAAACACACCAAGAAAAAGAAAAATAAATTGTTTGAAAACTAAGCTTTGTACTTTTTAATAATCATACTCGCATTATGACCGCCAAAGCCGAATGTATTGCTTAGTGCGGCATTCACCGTTCTGTGTTGCGCTTTATTAAAAGTAAAATTTAGTTTGGAATCCAGGTCCGGATCATCAGTAAAATGATTAATAGTAGGAGGTACAATATCTTTTGTAACAGCAAGTATACAAGCAAGCGCTTCTAATGCACCGGCAGCACCAAGGCAATGTCCGGTCATACTTTTTGTAGCACTTATGTTTAAGTTGTAAGCATGGTCACCAAACACACTCATAATAGCTTTTGTCTCGGCAATATCACCAAGCGGTGTAGATGTACCGTGCACATTTATGTAATCAATATCTATCGGTACCATTCCAGCGTCAGCCAGCGCTGCATTCATTACATTTTTTGCACCAAGGCCTTCCGGGTGAGGCGCTGTAATGTGGTGTGCATCTGCGGTAGCACCACCGCCTGCAATTTCACAATATATTTTTGCGCCACGTGCAAGCGCATGGTCCAGACTTTCTAAAATTAAAATTCCTGCACCCTCTCCCATTACAAAACCGTCTCGGTCTTTGTCAAACGGACGGCTCGCAGTTGCAGGGTCATCGTTTCTTTCGCTCATGGCTTTCATGGCATTGAAACCACCAACACCTGCAGCACAAATCACAGCTTCACTTCCACCAGTTACAATTACATCAGCTTTGTTTAAACGAATGTTATCAAAGGCATCTATAATGGCATTTGTAGAAGATGCACATGCGCTTACCACAGCAAAGTTTGGCCCTCTAAAGCCATGGCGCATACTTATTTGCCCTGCGGCAATATCCAATATCATTTTTGGGATAAAGAAAGGGTTAAATCTTGGTGTGCCATCGCCGCTGCCATAGTTCAAAACCTCTTCCTGAAAAGTAGTAATACCGCCAATACCGCTTCCAAAAATTACACCTACTCTATCAGCATTTGCATTTTCAGGCGTGAGCCCTGCATCTTTTACAGCCTCATCAGCAGCAATTATAGCAAACTGTGTAAAGCGATCCATTTTGCGGGCTTCCTTGCGGTCTAAATAAACAGTGGGGTCAAAATCTTTTACCTCACAAGCAAACCGGGTTTTAAATTTTGAAGCATCAAACTGCTCTATCATAGCACAAGAGCTGACACCGTCAGTGAGACCCTGCCAGTACTCTTCTACAGTTTTACCCAATGCCGTTATCGCACCAAGCCCGGTAACTACTACTCTTTTTAAAGCCATAAAATTGCCTGTGAAAAAATAAAAAGCCCGACCGGTATTTACCGTTCGGGCAATGGAAATTACTTTGCGTTCTCTTCCAAGTAAGATACCGCCTGACCAACAGTGGTAATCGTTTCAGCCTGCTCGTCTGGAATAGAAATATTAAATTCTTTCTCAAATTCCATAATAAGTTCTACGGTATCTAAGCTATCTGCGCCTAGGTCGTTGGTGAAAGAAGCCTCAGTGGTAACCTCTGCTTCATCTACACCTAATTTATCAACGATAATTTTTTTAACTCTTGTAGCGATGTCTGACATGTTTGTAATATTTAGTTAATACGGTGCAAAAATATACTTTTTGGTAAAAAAACAATCATTTAAAAAAAATTGTTTGTATAAGTTGATAACATGTTCAATTAGCTGTTGTGCAATGAAAATTATAGAAGAAAACTTAGCAGCAGCAACTCTAGAAAATAAATGATCATTTGTATCGTGCTATTTACTGTACCTTCCTTCACCTTCGCAAATCTACGGCTCGTTCCTCGCCCTGTTTGCTACACCTCAGTTCGGTACCGTTCCTATTCCATCTAACCGATTGCGTTTTCTAAATCACTTGCACTTAAATTAAGTCGTTTGATGGTTCGTTTTATATTAGTTAATGCATGTTGTTTAATTTTCTGCTCATATCTTATTTCAGATATGGGATTATATTCCTCTTTTTTCATGATCATGTTGTAAATAATTACCGCCAATTTTCTTCCTGTCGCTGTTATTGCCGCTGCCCTACCTTTTCTATATGCTATCCGTGAGAAGAATTGTTTTAGGTAACCATCTTTTCTTTGTGCTATTGTATTGGCGGCATTTCTTAGTGCTGCAGAAAGTATATTTCTGTTTTGTGGCGTTTTACTGCTGAGTACTTTACCGCCACTCACTTTTACATTGGGAGAAAGCCGAAGCCAACTGGCAAAAGCTTTTGAGGAAGGAAACTTTGTTATA
>JANXTN010000105.1 GCA_025352435.1 Ferruginibacter sp.
TGGCGCAGTTTTACCGGGAATGGCAGCTGTTGTGATAATGATATCGCTCTTAGCTACACTCTCTGCAATTCTTGCTTTTTGGCGAGCCATAAATTCTGCGGTTTGCTCCACTGCATAACCGCCCGCATTCGCTGCGTCTGCTGCACCTTCTACTTCTACAAACTTTGCCCCAAGGCTCATTACTTCTTCTTTCACTTGTGGTCTTGTATCAAATACTTCTACTACCGCACCTAATCTTTTTGCAGTTGCAATTGCTTGCAAGCCTGCAACGCCCGCTCCCAGTATCAACATTTTTGCAGGAGGAATACTACCTGCTGCCGTCATAAACATGGGAAAATATTTTGGGTATAAATTAGCCGCCAATAATACCGCTTTGTAACCAGCAATATTTGCCTGACTGCTTAGCACATCCATGCTTTGCGCACGGGTAGTGCGTGGCAACATATCAATACTAAATATTGTAAAGTTTTTTTCTGCTAATAATTTTATCTGCTGCGCATTAAACAAGGGCTGGTAAAAACCGAATAGAATTTTTGCTTTGCAAACAGCGGCATCCTCATTACTCAGTGAGTTTATGGATAAAATGATATCTGCTCTTTGTAAAACTTCATTTCTTGATAATAAGGTTGCACCTGCATTTTCGTATTGTGCATTAGTAGCAAAAGCATTTATACCGGCATTATTTTCCACCACCACATCCACAAATTGCTTTTTCAATAACACAACATGTTCGGGCAACAATGATGCTCTTGTTTCTTTGCCCGGTTCTTTTAAAACTCCAATCGTCATAAATAAAATGTATTGCTTGTAAGATATGCAAATTTAAAATCGGATTACAAAATGTTGTTTCTCTTTAAAACTTTTTCCTAATAGTGCAATGCCAATGAAAAATAAATCAATTGTTAGTGTTACTTGCTCATGGATTTTTACTACCTCCCAAGCCTCTTCCATTTCTTTGCTCCAATGAATATCATCAAATACGAAAATGGTCTCTTCACTTGCGTGTAAAAGTATTTGTGCAAAATATTGCAGCGTGGGTGCTTTACGATGGTTGCCATCTAAAAAAACAAAATCAATCGCTTTTTTTGTTGATAAAAAGTAAGGTAAAGTTTTTTCAAAATCTCCCTTGATGATATTAATATTTTTTAGCGCAAGCAAAGAAATATTCTTTTTTGCAATAGCTGCAATGTTTGCTGAACCTTCCATTGTAGTCACAACAGTATTTGCTGCAGAAGCCAAATAAGCGGTTGTTGTACCTAAGGAAGTACCAAGTTCTAAAACGTTGGTCTTTTGGTAATACTGAACAATTCTAAATAATAATTGGCTGTATTTTTTGGGTTTTAAAGAAGATGCAGCAATATCTTTTACAACCCTTAGTTTTGTTTTAATAACGGTGGAACCTGCCCCGAAATCTTCTACTTCTATAGACTTATCATCTGCTAATAAAACTTCTCTTAGTTTTTCAATGGGTCTGTAGCAGGGGTATTCTTTCTTATCGTTTAATACAAATTTTATAAAATCAAAAACAAAGGGAGAGTGAACACCATGGCCTTTTCCATTAGAAGCGGTGAAGTAGTATTTTAAATATTTTTTTGCTAACTGAAAACGAGAGTACAAATGAAGTTACTTTTTTTGTCAGGTTATTATTGAGGAAATATCACTTTCTTTTCCATGTTTGAAAAGTCATATCAAACTTATTTTTTTCATCGGCTTTTACATATTTCTCAAAATCAACCTTCCACATATCAACATCCATCTCAGGGAAAAAAGCATCTCCAACAATTGTCGTATGCACTCGTGTTAAATATACTTTATCAGCCATGGGCAAAGTCTGTTTGTAAATTTCTCCTCCCCCGGTTATAAAAATTTCTTTTGCATTCGTTTCGTAAGCAGTTTTAATTGCCTCTTCAATATTAGTTGTGGTAACTGTATTTTCCGCAGACCAATTTTTATTGCTGGTGATAATGATATTTGTTCTGCCGGGCAATGGTTTGCCTACAGCTTCAAAAGTTTTTCTGCCCATAATCACAGGCATTCCCCAAGTTGTGTTTTTAAAAAATTTAAGGTCTTCAGGTAAATGCCACAACATTGCATTCCCTTTTCCTATTGCATTATTCTCAGATGCCGCCACTATTAATGAAACCATGTATTCTATTTTTAGTTGAGCCTAAAATCAAACCTCTAAAATCCCTAATGTATTTTTTCTTTTGTCTTGCGTCTAACATCTAGTATCTACACAGCCACCGGCGCTTTAATTCCTGTATGAGATTGATAATTAACCAACTCAAAATCCTCATAATTAAAACCGAAAATATCCTTTACCTCAGCATTTAATTTTAATTTTGGCAAAGGAAAAGTTGTTCTTTCTAACTGCAATTTAGCTTGTTCAAAATGGTTCCTATACAAATGAACATCTCCAAAACTGTGCACAAAGTCACCTAAATCCATGTCACACACCTGAGCGATCATCATGGTGAGCAGTGCGTAAGAAGCAATGTTAAAAGGCACTCCAAGAAAGACATCAGCACTGCGTTGGTATAACTGGCAACTTAATTTTCTTCTGTTATTTTCATCCGGTGCGGTTGTGTAAAATTGAAATAAACAATGGCAAGGCATCAAATTCATTTTTGGAAGATCAGCTACATTCCATGCACTGATAATAATTCTCCGGCTATCAGGATTTGTTTTAAGCTGATGAATTACATCTTTAACCTGATCTATTTCTACACCATTTTCTGCCTCCCAACTTCTCCATTGTTTACCGTAAACTGGACCCAAATCCCCATTTTCATCTGCCCATTCATCCCATATTTTTATATCGTTTTCTTTGAGGTAGGCGATATTAGTTTCGCCTTTTAAAAACCATAGAAGTTCATGAATGATGCTTCTCATGTGTACCTTCTTTGTGGTAA
>JANXTN010000110.1 GCA_025352435.1 Ferruginibacter sp.
AAAATAATTATGATCAGCAATTAGGACGACGCTTTAATGAAGGTGTAGAATTATCAGGGGGGCAATGGCAAAAAATTGCATTGGCAAGGGCATACATGAGAGTTGCGCAATTAATGATTTTAGATGAGCCTACAGCCGCACTTGATGCAAGGGCGGAGTATGAAGTTTTTCAACGATTTGTGGAGTTAACTAAAGGAAGAACATCAGTTCTCATTTCACATAGGTTTTCAACAGTCCGCATGGCTGACCGCATTTTGGTGTTGGATAAAGGAGAACTTTTAGAAATGGGAAGTCACGAAGAATTATTACAAAAAAATGGGAAGTATGCAGAATTGTTTCAATTGCAGGCAAAAGGTTATCAGTAAATGCTTGTATGATTTTTGTAGTTACATTTCATGAGACGATATCAAATTTTATAAAATCTGACAAAATTAAATGTTTGGAAAACCACCGTTTTTAATTTTTAGTTTTTAATTCATAATAAAATACATTCTATGGAGGAAAAAAGTCATCGCCACGACAAACATGCAGGGCATAACCACGCTCATGTTCCCGTTATTACCAATTTAAACAGGGCTTTCATTATCGGCATTGCACTCAACTTTGCGTATGTTGTAATTCAAATTATTATAGGTTTAAGAATACATTCCCTTGCCCTGCTCTCAGATGCAGGGCATAATTTTTTAGATGTTGCAGGTTTGGCTCTTGCAATGGTTGCGTTTAAATTATCTAAATCTAAATCAACCGAAAAATATACTTACGGTCGTAAAAAAGCGTCTATATTAATTTCTTTACTCAATGCAGTTATTTTATTGATCTCCATCGGTGCAATAGGGTATGAAGCAATCTTCAGGTTTAGAGATCCCCATCCTATCCCGGGAATTACTATTGCTATTATTGCAGCAATCGGCATTGTTGTAAACGGTGTCTCTGCCTTCATGTTTTTTAAGGATAAGGATAAAGATATTAATGTAAAAGCTGCTTTTTTACATCTCGCATCAGATGCATTGGTATCATTAGGATTGGTGGCCGGCGGGATAATTATTTATTATACCGGGTGGTATTGGATAGATCCTGCATTAAGCCTTATTATTTGTATAGTAATTATTATAAGTACATGGAGCTTATTAAAAGACAGTTTACGACTTTCATTGGATGGTGTGCCTGATAATATAGATTTTAAAAAAGTAAAAGAAGAAGTAATGAAAACAGAAGGTGTAAAAGACTTTCATCACTTACACATTTGGGCAATCAGTACAATAGAAAATGCATTAACAGGACATTTGGTGGTGGCTAATGATTTGGGATTCGATAAAATAACAGCTTTAAAACGAAAGGTTAAACATAGTTTGGAGCATTTCAATATTCATCATGCAACCTTAGAAACTGAATTTGAAATATGTAATGATGAAGTCTGTAATACTGAAGAATAAAATTGATGTTTTTTTGGGTTTTCCATAAAATAATAAACAAGTTTTCAATGAATAATCCTTTTAGTCCTTTAAAAGAAAAAATTTTTCTAAAATTATACTTCTCTCAAACTGTCAGTTTGTTAGGAGATGCTTTTACATGGCTTGGTATTGCATTACTTGCCTTCCAATTTGGGGGCGATCATTCAGCAGTTATATTAGCTACGGCTTTGACATTGCGGGTAACCGCATTCATTCTTTTTGGTCCTTACGCAGGAGTGCTCGCTGACAGAATTGACAGAAAAAAAATAATGTACATTACTCATTTTGTAAGAATGGGCATTGTCTCATGTTTACCTTTTGTAACAGAAGCATGGCAGATTTATGTGCTGATATTTTTTTTAAATATTTTCAATGCGTTTTTTACTCCGGCGTACAAAGCGGCCATCCCACAATCCATCAAAGATGAAAAAAATTATAGTTCAGGTATTGCACTTTCCAATGCTACCAATCAATTGCTAAGTGTATTAGGTCCAGGCTTGGCAGGTGCAGCAGCTGCTTGGTTGGGTATCAGGCAAATATTTTTTGTAGATGCAGCTACGTTCATCATTGCAGCTGTTTTTATTTTAAGTCTGCCTTCTTTAATCATTGAAAAGGGTGTAAAGAGCAACGCTGCGCAATCAAAAGTTTGGGTTGATATTATTAAAGGCACAAAATTATTATTTACTGATAAAGCCATTCGTTTCTCCTTGCTAATGGAATTGGTTGCTGCAATTGCAGGAGCGCAAATATTGGTTAACACTGTAGGTTATATTAAAGGGCAATTACAATTGACAGATAAACACTATGGCTATGTTATGGCAGCTTTTGGTATAGGTGCAGTTATAGCAGCTTTTGCATCAGGTAATTTTGATAAATCTAAAAACAGAGTAGCTTCTTTAATGATTGGTGGTGGGTTGGTATGTGTTGCCATCGCTTTTGGTAATTATCTAACTTATATTCCACTTCTAATTTTATGGTTAATTGCAGGCTTTGGTCAAACACTTGCAGAAATGCCTTCACAAATATTAATTGCAGAAAATATACCTAAGGAAGAACATGGCAAGGTGTACGGGGCTCATTTTGCATGGTCGCATTTGTGGTGGGCTTTTGCGTATCCTATTGCAGGGTTCACAGGAACACATTTTAAAAGTAAAGAGTTTCTTATTGGCGCAGCTTTATCAATGGCATTTTTTATTTTCATTTCATTCCTTTATTATCCACGAACGGAAAAGCAATAATAGAAATTTCATTTTAAAAACAGTTCTCTCTAATAAATACGCAATCAATTGCGTCTGTTGCCATGTGCATTAATAAACCCAAGCCAATAATTCTTGTTTTAGGGTATAAAAACATTGCAAAATATGCAATGATAGCAATGTAGCTGTGTAGCGGATGAAACCCAATGCTGCAGCGGCACGCATCAAATAATGGCGTTGCGAATAAATGGTCCAGATCTACCAGCATAGTAAACAGTAATATAAAATAACTTTTAATAAGCATCTTTCTATAAAATAAGAAAGCCACTAAAAACGGAAATATAAGATGCAAAAAATAATGGGTAAACTGCTGCATGTTGGATTGAAAATTTTTTTAACTCTGTCGCTGTAATAAGATCCAATTTCTCACAAAGAAAACTAGAAACACAAATAACTTATTTTAATAATTTACAATAAAAAAAAGCTGCATCATTTGCAGCTTTTTTTAGTTAATAGATAAACAAATTACATTTTCATTTTATCCATTTTATCCTTCATCATCATTTTTCCATCCATATAACACTTATCTCCGTTTTTCATCATCATGGTTTTCCCGTTTTTCATTTTACAGGTTCCGTCTTTCATACAAACAGTACCATTTTTCATGGTCATGTCATTTTCCATCTCCATCATTTTACCGTTTTTCATCATCATCATGGTACCGTCTTTCATCATTATGCAGTCTTTAGCAGAACTCTTCATGTGATGCATGGCATGGTGTTTTGTTTTGGTTTGAGCATTAACAGTCGTGTTTACTGCAAAGAGCGCAATTAAAATAATTACATATTTCATAATAACAAGTTTGTGGCATTTTGCTGCCGGGTTATAAAATCTTATTTGTAATTCTACAACAATATATCCAAAGAATCAAACCCAAGAAAAGTTATGTGCCTTTTTTAGAAATGCTTTTTAATTTCAAAATCAATACAGCTACTAAAATTAAAGATGCATTAAAAATTTGCAATGATTTCAGGTATGTTTTTTGCAATATTTATTAAAATCGTAAATCCGTCCGTGTATTTAATATGTATCTTTACACAGCGTTAAATGATAAAAACAACAGCTATACAATTAAAAGCAGCATTCCTTCTATGCATATTCAGCTTGAATATGTTTGTGGGTTTTGCCTGTGCTATTGGTGTTGATATGGGTTTCAATTCTTCTCATCATCATGATGAAGAGGCAATGGAGTCTATTGTTCATACACACAAGGACGGTCAAAAGCATATCCATCAGGAGGAACCAAAGCACCATGGGGAAGCTGATAACGACCACCATAAAAAGAATGGTAAAGACGATTGCTGCAACGATAAAGTTCTGAATATTTCACAAGCGGATAAAGCTGTTCCGCAATCTCTGAAATTGTCAAGCCCTGTAATTTTCGTAGCATTTATTCCAACTTATTCAGAGATTAATTTTTCTTACCATTCACAGGGAAATTCTTCAACAAGATATTTTGTAAGAGGGCATCACCCCCCTATTTCCGATATACGCCTCGCTATCCGATCTTTTCAAATATGATTTAATGTATGGAATTATGCATAGGGAAAACCTATGCTGTTAAATTATTCTCGTACATAAACATCATATAATGAAAAAGATTCTTACGGTTTTAGCAGTATCTGCTCTAGCCTTCATGCAACAAGGTTTTGCACAGGAAAGTAAAAAAGTGCAATCCTCTCTTTTACTCAGCAAGTATTATTATCTGAAGGATGCACTGGTAAAAAGCGATCTGAAAACGACCGCTGCAAGCGCTGAAGATCTAGTAGCGCTCATATCAGCAACCGACAATGCAACGATTACTGAAGAAGCCCATATATTATTACTGAAAGAAGCTCAGGCTATATCTGTTGGCAAAAGCTTAAAAGAACAAAGATTGCATTTTGCTTCTTTGTCATCGAATTTTATTGAACTGGCTAAAAAAGTAAAACTCTCCTCCGATCCTGTCTATCAGGAATATTGTCCGATGCAAAAGGCATCATGGCTCAGCAACAATAAGGCAATTAAAAATCCTTACTACGGGAGCGCTATGCTCACTTGCGGCAGTTTAAAAGCAACTTTATAATTTAATCACAACACTGTTGTTTCTAAAACAGAAATATGCAGTTTCACATTTAAAACAAATAAAAATGAAAAGTTTAATTTTTGGCTTCGCTTTAGCAGCCACGGTATTAGCAGCATGCAATGGAAATGATGCTTCAAAGGAAACTATAAAAAAGGATTCAAATACTCCAGGGTTAGCCACAGATCAGGGGAAAGTTCCTGAGACTGCGCAAATTAATTCCCCGAATACCGCAGTATCCATGAAGGAAATGGTAGACCAATATTTACAAATGAAAAATGCGTTGGCAAATGATAATGGAAAAGATGCCGCTACAGCAGGCAATGCTTTTGTAGCCTCAATGGGTAAAATGGAAAAAACTTCTATGACCCCGGAGAAAGTAAAAATTTGGAATGACCTGTCTGACGATGCTAAAGAAATGGCCGGACACATCGGCATGAACGGCGCTAAGCTTGATCATCAACGGGAACATTTTGATATGCTGAGCAAGGATATGTATGATATGGTAAAAGCCTTTGGTGGCGGACAGGTTTTGTACAAAGATTTTTGCCCGATGTACAATAATAACAAAGGAGCAATATGGCTTAGCGAAACAAAGGAAATTAAAAATCCATACATGGGTAAAAAACAGCCTACATGCGGTGCAGTAAAAGAAGAAATAAAAATGTAGCATATGAAAATCCTGAAAATTATCCTGTTGGTTCTTTTCATATTTTTTATCGGCATACAATTCATACGCCCTGTCCGCAATATAAGCGGGCAGGTATTGTCTACCGATATTACAAAAACGGTACCTGTACCCGATAAGGTTGGTGACATATTTAAGAATTCCTGTAATGATTGCCACAGCAACAATACCCGTTATCCTTGGTATGTAAACATAGAACCTGCCGGATGGATGCTGGCAAACCACATTAAAGAAGGAAAGGGCAATCTTAACCTGAGTGAATTTGGAAACTATTCCAAAAGAAAACAGGCAAATAAATTAAGGGCAATTGCCAAAAGTATTAATGATGGCTCAATGCCAATATCATCTTATACACTTATGCATACGGATGCAAAGCTAAGTACAGAAGATAAAAAATTAATAACAGACTGGGTAACTGCTGTAAAAGACAGCATGGATACTAAAAATTAAAAAGATTATGGATGAGCTGAAAAAAATATTGATACAAATATGTAAAGCCATTTTTATCCATAAAAAACAATGTTGTAAATAGTTAAAACATAAAAAATGCAAAAGAAATATGAAATAAAGGGCATGAGTTGTGGTGGTTGTGTAAATAATGTAAAACGCATTCTGCAAGAATATCCCGGAGTTAAAAATGCGGATGTACACCTGAAACCTCCGGGCGCTTTGCTCACGATGGATAAAGAAGTAATCGAAACGGAATTGCAGGCTCATCTTGCAAAAGGAGGACATTATACCATCAAAGAAACAGTGTAGAAAAATACTTTTTAAAAGCCTGAATAACTAAAAACCGTAAAACTTAAAACATGGAAATGCAACACAAATCAATGCAACATTCAATGCCACCGGATCCTAAAATGCCCATGGACAGTAAAATGTATAAAAAACTTGCCCTCATGATCCTGTTATCTTTTGGAGCGATGTATATATTAATGTATTCGATGGTAGACAGTATTTCTGATTCTGTTCCCAACGTAAACCAATTTTATATGGCGGGTCTCATGACTATGCCTATGCTGATACTGGAACTTCTGATCATGGGCGGAATGTATATGAACAAGAAATGGAACACTCTGTTAATCGCTGCCGGTTTTATTGGCTTAGTGGGTTTTTTCTTATGTATCAGGCAACAAGCCGGTGTTGGTGACAGGCAATTTTTAAAATCAATGATACCCCATCACGGCGCTGCAATATTGATGGTAGAAAAAGCTGCGCTTACTGACCCTGAAGTAAAAAAACTCGGTGAAGGCATCATAGCTGCGCAACAGGCGGAAATATCACAGATGAAAGCCAAATTAAAAGAACTTGATAAATAATTTGTTACAGGCTACTATAAAATAAAAAGATGAAAAAAATAATATTCTTAATTCCGATAGCGATGTTATCATTGGCAGTAATTGCGCAGAAACCAACTATGACGGGGGTGCAGGCAAAACCGATGAAAGGCATGGGTGGAGAAATGAGGGGTAATGCCGGTTTAATCCCGCCCGGAATAATGATTGGAGAAGCAAAACGATGGACTTTCTAATAAAAGGTACCATAGCCATAATTGTCAGCCTATCGGTTGGAGCATACATAACCATCGCCATGTGCATTTG
>JANXTN010000140.1 GCA_025352435.1 Ferruginibacter sp.
GAAGATTTGCAACCAAAACATCTGCTTTTAAACGGCTGCGAAGGTAAGAAATGGTGACAACTTTTTGAACCTGCATTTGGAGGGCTAAAACTGCAGCAATATTGAACTTCGATGGCGTCGCACATTTCATCTTCAAATAAATATTTAGCTTTTATTATGCACTATTGATGATATATTAAGGACAAAGAAAACTACATTTTCAAATTTAAAATCCTAATTTTCAAACTCTTTATCTAACTGTTAATTTGTTGTAACAAATCTTACATCTTAAATCTAAAATCACCCCATGGCTTTAAGTCGCATTTGGTCTGCATTTATTATCATAGCCATTGGCCTTGCATGTATAAAGGGTTTTGTGTTTCCCGATAGCGGTAACAAAAATATTTTTACCAACATGGTTACGGGTAAAGCAGGAGACACTATCAGGATCAAATCTGTAGACTCTGCAATGATAGATGCTACCATTGTTTCGGCAATAACTGCTAAAAAAATAGACACAACGAATGGTATTTCTACTTTTAGAAATGGTTCGGGTAAATTTGTATCTTATAAAATTCAAACTGCAAATGGGGTAGTGGAGACCTGTAAAACGGCAGTAGAATTGTGTATTGGTTTAATAGGTTTGCTTGCCTTGTTCATGGGCTTTTTGGCAATTGCTGAACAAGCCGGCGGTATCAATTTACTCAGTAGGATTATCGGTCCATTTTTTTCCAAAATTTTTCCAGATGTACCAAAAGGCCATCCTGCAGTGGGTCACATGATGATGAATTTTTCTGCAAACCTTTTAGGCCTAGATAATGCAGCAACACCATTTGGAATAAAAGCAATGGAGAGTCTGCAAACATTGAATCCCAACAAGGAAACCGCCAGCAATGCTCAGATAATGTTTCTATGCCTTCATGCAAGTGGGCTCACACTTATACCTGTAAGTATTATTGCATTGCGTGCGTCTGCTAAGGCAAACAATCCATTGGATATTTTTATACCATGCATGATTGCCACTTTTGTGGCAACGATTGCTGCTATGCTGATCGTGTCAATCAAACAGAAAATAAATGTTTTTCAGCCTACCATATTATTATGGGTAGGAAGTATTGCAGCCGTTATTTCTTTGTTGATGGTTTATTTAAAATCATTAGATGCAGATAGTTTGCAATTTTTCTCAGGCGCTTTAAGCAATGGCTTGATTTTATTTATTTTCTTAATGATAATCCTTGGAGGCATCTATAAAAAAATAGATGTTTTTGATGCATTTATAAGCGGTGCAAAAGGGGGATTTGAAACAGCTGTGCGCATTATCCCATACCTCGTAGGAATGTTGGTAGCAATAAGTCTGTTACGCACCAGCGGCACTTTTGATGTGGTAGTAGACAGTATTAAAAGTATGTTTGCAGCTATGGGTGCCGATACTCGTTTTGTAGACGGTTTGCCCACCGCATTGGTGAAACCCTTTAGTGGCGGTGCTGCACGTGGCATGATGGTAGATACTATGAAAACCTATGGGGCAGATTCATTTGCAGGAAGATTATCCTGCATTTTGCAAGGCTCTTCCGATACTACTTTTTATGTGTTGGCTGTTTATTTTGGCGCAGTTTCTATTAAAAATACAAGGTATGCTGTGGGCGCAATGTTGCTCGCAGATTTGGTAGGGATTCTTACTGCAATTGCCTTGAGCTATTTTTTCTTTGGATAAGAAGAAAGTATACAATCGAAAACATCTTCATATTTTATTTCTTTCCCTTATTCTTTTTCTCCAAAGGAAAAGTTTCCGGTGTTGTTGAAGTATTAGCATTTTCCTGTTCATCTTCATCTGTAGCAAAATAATTGTCAAAAATATTTACAAGATTTTTGGCTTTGTATACTGCTCTCGCATAACGGTTACTGATTAAAATAATAGTAGCATCATCCTTTAAAACCCTTATGAATGCTGCATTATTGCCATGCCACCATCCATTGTGAAAAATTATTTTCTTGCCATCAGGATAATTGTTCATCCGCCAGCCCAAGCCATAATTTTTAATCCCTGGCTTCTCATTACTATAAGGAGTGTACGCCAATTCTAAAGATTTTGATGTGAGAAATACAGTATCTGATAATGCCCTGTCCCATGTCAGCAGATCTCTTGGGGTGCTATAAATATTTTTATCTCCGTATACATCATCTAAAAAATTATCAGGAATTTCTCTTCCCCGCCAGTCAAAACTTTTTGAATGAACAACCCCATCGCCTTTAAAATGCACAAAAGTATTTCTCATTCCCAGAGGCTCAAAAATAGTTGACTTCATAAATTGAGGATAAGAAATGCCCGAAACTTTTTCAATTATCAAAGCCAACAATGCAAAATTGGTGTTACAATAAGTAAACCTTGTATCGGGCGTTGCAATATTTTTAATTTGTTCTTTTTTTGCAATGAGCCACTGCAGTACATCTCTGTTTTCTATTATTGAATCCTTGTTCCAACCGGCATCTTCCATAAAATACAAATAGTTTGGAAGACCACTTCGGTGATTCATCAATGTTTTTACTGTAACGCCCGGGTAATTAAAATTGGGAAAAAATTTTGTCACGGAATCTTCAATATTAAGTTTCCCCAACTCTTGTAATTTTAGCACCGCCATGGCAGTAAAAGTCTTTGAAACTGATGCAATATGTAAAGATGTAGATGCACTCACAGAATCCTTTCCATCTATATTTACAAAACCTTTGTATTTTTCAAAAACGATATTACCGCCTTTTGCTACAATCATTCCACCGTTAAATCCAGAGCCGTCTAACAACGAATCATAGAACATTTCACTTTGAACTTTTATTTTTTCCTGCTCTTCTTTTGAAATTTTAAGAGGTAATGGTATAGTATAAACCTGTGTTTTCTTTTGCTCCTCTGCATTTTTAATATCGGTTTTCTTGTGAGAGCATGCTGAAAACAACAAACATAACGAGGCGCTAAAAAATATTTTGGAATTATTCAATTGTCGTGTTTTGTAAGAGAGTGAACTTTCAATATTATATATCCATAATTAAAAACATTACTATGAGATATATTTGTGCAAAATAAGGACTTTATATTATGGCAGATAAAAAAATAACGAGCTATCCCAAAGAAAAAATAAACATTTTATTTTTAGAGAATATAAGTGAAACTGCGATAGAACAATTTACAAGTAACGGATACAATTCTGTAAAAAAATTAGGAGGTGCTATAAGTGAAGCCGATTTAATTAAGGAAATAAAAAATGTACACTTGCTAGGCATACGAAGTAAAACACAAATTACGTCCGCTGTAATGCAGGCAGCTACTAAGTTACAGGCGATTGGCTGTTTTTGCATTGGTGTAAATCAAGTTGACTTAGTTGCAGCTTCAGAACATGGTGTGGCAGTTTTTAATGCGCCATACAGCAATACAAGGAGTGTGGCAGAATTGGTTATTGGCTCATCAATAATGCTCATCAGAAAAATAGTAGATAAAAACAAGGCTGCACACGAAGGCAGGTGGATGAAAGATGCAAGTGGCAGTCATGAATTGCGTGGAAAAACGATTGGCATTATCGGTTATGGAAATATCGGCAGTCAGGTAAGTGTATTAGCAGAATCGCTTGGTATGAAAGTTATTTTTTATGATGCAGAAACAAAGTTGCCGCTTGGTAATGCATCGGATTGTAAATCATTAAAAGAATTACTACAGACGGCAGACATTTCCATAACCGATAATGCCAATCGTTTTTCCACGCAATTCATGACTGCCACTTGCATCTTTCATCCACCTGCCTTCGTGTGCAGCCTTGT
>JANXTN010000151.1 GCA_025352435.1 Ferruginibacter sp.
TAGATGTAAAAAATGCACAAAAAAGTTTTGAAGCTACTGGTTTTCGCTTAGTGAATTTAAGTTATGTAGCAAAGTCAAGTGAAATAGAACTGAAGCGCCTAAGCAATCAATTGAGCCTCTAAAAAAACAAATTTTCTAAAAAAACAAATTTTCACTTGAATTGCTCTATTTATAATTCCCAATTTGTAATTCTCTCAACTTCTTCTTCCAAACAATAAACTACCGATCCTCACCATATTGCTTCCGCAACTAATCGCAAGTTCGTAGTCATCACTCATACCCATGCTAAGTGTTTTCAATTTAATATTTTTCTCTTTTTCAAACTGTTTGTAAAGATCATTTAGGTGTTCAAATTCTTTCTTCACTTTTTGTTTGTCTTCTGTAAATGTTGCCATTCCCATTAGTCCGGTAATGTTTACGTGTGGGTACAAGGCTGTATCTAAATTGACCAATTCCTTTTTGTCAAAACCAAATTTTGTTTGTTCTTCTGCAATGTGAACCTGCAATAGAACATTTATTTTTCGGTTATTTTTTGAAGCCTGCTTGTCTATTTCCTTTAACAGTTTTTCACTGTCTACGCTTTGTATTAAATGTACAAACGGAGCTATGTATTTTACTTTGTTGCTTTGCAAATGACCAATAAAATGCCATTGTATGTCAGCAGGTAATTGTGCCTGTTTTTCTACTAATTCCTGTACATAATTCTCACCAAACTCTCTTTGGCCTAAGTCATACATTTTCTGTATATCAGCCGCAGGCTTTATTTTGGAAACAGCAACAAGTGTTGTGTATTTACTTTTTAAAAATTCTTCAATTTCTTTATATGCGGTTTCATTTACCATTTTTAATTAGAGATTTTTTGCCATGAATAATTTTGTACGGTGCGAAAAAGAAAATAGCAGCCTGCTGCAGAAAAAGGAATTAATACAATAACCAGCCACCATATTTTTAGTGCCAGGTAGTGCAAGCCAACAAGTGATCCAATAATAGCCATCTGATAAATAACACGAATAAACTTCCCTGTTTGTTGGTTCACGTTGGGCTGCATAGAAAACGGCAAATAACTTTTTCCCAAATGGGAGATAATCAAAAAAACGAGAATATTATTAAAAATGCCAAGTACGAAATCATCAATTATTTTATATCCCCAAACGTAAAATGAAAATACAAATAGGATGAAAATAATAGGTGCAAAAAATTTGACCAAGAGCATTTTTAATGCACCGCTTATTAAGCTGCCGGGTTGCTTTAATGGCCGTGAAATATAAACCCATGATGCTGCAAAATTTTCATTGAATGCTATAAGAGAAACCGCCGCAGAAATAGTAAACATGGGCAAGTACACACACCATAAAAAACTTTGTGAACCGCTTAGCTTTGCCCATGTATTTGCAAAATCTTCTCCCCGTTTAAAAACAACTATAAATACAAAAACGAGTATGTAAGCCAGGCTTGGGTAAAACTGTATTTTAAAACCTTTGTCTCTTGCGGTCATTTTCCAGGCCATTTCAAAGCCAGCTTCTTCTATTTTATTTACACACACTATGGGCGAAATTATTTCAGATAAACCTTTTTGCCGATTGCCTTCTTTGTTTAAAACAATTTCTTCCTGCGTACCTGCATTACCCATAGCCGCAATCTTTTTTGCAAATGATGGCGCAAGAAATTTAATCATCACCCAAAATGTAACTATTGGTAATGCAATGGCAAGTAATATCATTATTAAATGCGGCCCGTCTACATGCAACTGTTGCACAGCCTGCAATGCATTGGCCATCCACATGGGTGGAAGCAAATAAGTATACCAGTGGATAGGCATTGTTACTTTTAGATTTTCAATATTTAAAAGTCTCGGTACAATTTGAAAACCTACTGCAAAAATGATTGTCATTACAATTTGAAAACCACTAATAATATCTTTAATTTTTTCTTCGCTGCTTATTCTTAATATGAAACCATACAATAAATAAGTAATGAAAACGGCAAACATAACGGTAAGTAAAATGGTAATAATAGAAGCAAAACCAACCAGAATGCCGTAACCAATAAATATAAATATGAGCGGAAAAACTGATAGGGCAATGGTAAACTGCAACAGGTAAACAAGAATATGTACAAGCCTTGCAACGAAAAAAGTTTTGCTGTTTACAGGGCGGGGGAGTATTATTTGGTTATCCGTGGTATCCAATAATACAGAGCTGAAATCCGTTATCAAAGTCATGGCCATCATAAACAACACATAAGAATGTATGATTGTCATGGTGATAATAATTTCCTTTAACGAGAGTACCAATGCACCAATAAACAGACCCATGATGGAGTAAACAATCAGGGTCATTAATATCTGATTATTTGGTTCTTTTTTGGTTTGCTTTTTCATGGTCACACGCACACGGCGCCTGTCCATAATTAGCTTCGTCTCAGCAATTATTTTTAGTTTCTCAAAATCAATATCCTTTTTCAAAAACGTTTTTGCAATAAATAGGACAAACCGGAGTATTAATTTATCCATCTTAACTGTTTAAAACATTTATAAATTCATTTGCGGTACTTTGGTGTTGCTCGCTTCCACCGGTAAGCGCAGTAAAAATATTTTCAAGCGAACCTAAGTGCGCATTGGCCTTCAGCGTTTCAAAACTTCCATCTGCTTTTACTTCACCTTTGTCTATTATTACAATCCTGTCACTTATTTTTTCTACCACATCCATAATATGAGAGCTGTAAAATATTGTCTTACCTGCTGTTTTTAACTGTGCCAAAATCTCTTTTACAAGAATTACTGCATTAGCATCTAATCCGCTCAACGGTTCATCAAGAAAAATAATTTCAGGGTTGTGTATTAGCCCGCTTATCAGCAATACTTTTTGTTTCATACCCTTGCTGTAACTCGTCATGCGGGTATTCGCCTTATCGTGCAAGTCAAATAAGCGCAATAATTCACTGGTTTTTTTTGTAATCACATTGTCTTCCAGGTTATATAATTTGCCGCTGAAACGTAAATACTCCACCGGCGTAAGCACATCGTATAACGCAGCAAGTTCCGGTATGTAACCAATCTTTTGTTTTACTTCAATTGGGCTCTTTCTTACATCCAAGCCCATCACAGAAACCTCTCCTTCAAAGTCGCTTATAATTCCACATAATATTTTAATTGTCGTACTCTTACCAGCTCCGTTCGGACCAATATATCCAACGATCTGTCCTGCTTCAATGTTTAAATTAATGCCTTTTAAAACATAGTTTGTATCATATGCCTTTTTTAAATTTTCAATTTGAATGATGGACATGATGTGAATTGTGAATTGTCAAATGTGAATAATAAGTAGAATCTTTTTATATTTCAACCAACTTTAAATAAAAATGTGCAAACCTTTAAAGTTTGCACATTTTAAATTTCTATATTTTGAAAAAACACATTATAGAATTTTATTTCTTTTGTATTTAATTTTGTGTCTTGTGACTAATATCTCCCGTCTATTTCAAAATACTCCTTCCAATCACAATCCTCTGCACTTCACTCGTCCCTTCATAAATCTGTGTAATCTTCGCATCTCTCATCATTCTTTCTACATGGTATTCCTTTACAAAGCCATACCCACCGTGTATTTGCACAGCTTCAGTTGCTGTCCACATGGCAGTTTCACTACTAAAAACTTTTGCCATACTGCTGCTCAATGTATAATCTAAATGCTGATCCTTTTCCCACGCCGCTTTTAAACAAAGCAAACGAGCAGCTTCAATTTTCGTAGCCATATCAGCCAGTTTAAACTGAATGATCTGATGATTCATTATTTCTGTCTTAAATGCTTTTCTAACTTTGCTGTATTGTAAAGAAAGTTCGTATGCACCACTTGCAATTCCCAGTGCCTGCGCCGCAATTCCTATCCGTCCACCTGCAAGGGTCTTCATCGCAAACTTAAACCCGAAACCATCTTCGCCAATGCGGTTTTCTTTTGGCACTTTTACGTCATTAAACAAAATGGTGTGCGTATCACTTCCTCTAATTCCAAGTTTATTTTCTTTAGCACCTACAACAACGCCGGCCCATTTTTTCTCCACAATAAATGCATTTATTCCACGGCTTCCTTTGCTCACATCCGTCTGTGCAATCACCAAATAAATACTTGCACTATTTCCGTTTGTTATCCAGTTTTTTGTACCGTTCAATAAATAATGGTCACCTTTATCTTCCGCCGTCGTTTGCTGCGAAGTCGCATCACTACCGGCTTCCGGCTCACTCAGTAAAAATGCACCAATGTACAATTCACCATCTTTTTTACCTTGGGCAAGTGGTTTTAAATATGTTTGTTTTTGTTCCTCATTTGCATATTCCTGCAAACCATAACATACCAAACTGTTGTTTACACTCATGCAAACACTCACACTCGCATCTACTTTGCTTATCTCTTCCATCGCAATCACATAGCTCATCGTATCCAATCCGCTGCCGCCATATTCGGGCTTCACCATCATTCCCATAAAACCAAGATCAGCCAGTTTTTCTATCTGCTCTTTTGGAAAACGTTGCTCTTCGTCTCTTGCAATTACACCCGGCAAGCATTCATTTATTGCAAAATCTTTTGCAGCCTGTTGTATCATTAGCTGCTCTTCAGAGAGTTCAAAATTCATAGTTATTTTTTAGTGCTGCAAATTTAAGGGTTTGCTCTTTACAAATAGCTTTTACAAGTTTTACTGTGAAGGTTTTGGGGCTCTCAACAAACAACATATTTCAGCATTCGTTTCCGGCTATTCGTTACAAGTCCTCGTTCCGCTTCGCTGCACTATGGGCTTTCCACTACTATCCGGCAGCCTTTAATCGCTCGTTTTCCAATTTTACAATTCTTCAATCGTTTATAACTTTTACAAAGTTTCCCCAATTAATAAATTTGTCCAATAGCCTTTTTCAAATTTCATATAAAACCTGCTCCCTTATCTTTGTCGGCCATGCAAGTAAGTTTACAAAATTTAAAAATTCAAAAGCGAATTGCCGTTTTGTCGGTCATACTTTTTGTTGTAAAAATTTCAGCATATTTCCTTACACATTCAGTAGCTATCCTTACAGATGCATTGGAAAGTATCGTAAACATTGTAGCGGGCGTGTTGGGTATTTATAGTTTGGTCGTTTCTGCCCGTCCAAAAGATACTGATCATCCTTATGGTCATGGAAAGGTAGAATTTATAACAGCCGCCATAGAAGGTACATTAATATTTGTTGCAGGTATTTTAATTATTTACGGCGCTTCAAAAAACCTACACACACCACACCAGGTTTATAAACTTGATTGGGGTATCATTTTAATTGTAATTACCGCCGTTGTTAATTATGCTGCAGGCATTGTCTGCGAAAAAGTAGGCAAAAAAAACAACTCACTTCCACTCATTGCAAGTGGCAAACATTTAAAAAGCGACACCTACACAACAGCAGGGATCATTGTAGGTTTGATCCTCCTTTATTTTACAAAGATTTATTGGATAGACAGTGCAATCGCTATTTTGTTTGCCTTAATAATTTCTTACACAGGTTATAAAATTATCCGCAGCTCTATTGCGGGCATTATGGATGAAGCAGATGAAACTTTGCTTACAGAAATGATTGCTACTTTAAACCAAAACCGAAGCCAGAATTGGATAGACATGCACAACCTGAGAATAATAAAGTACGGTGCATTGCTACATTTAGATGCGCACCTTACTGTTCCTTGGTATTTTAATGTTTATGAGTCGCATAACGAAATAGATGGTCTTACCGGATTGCTCAGAAAAGAGTACGGAGACTCATTAGAAATATTTGTTCACTCAGACGCCTGCATGACTTTTAGTTGTGCAATTTGTATAAAGCAGGATTGCAATGTGCGGCAGCAACAATTGGTAAAGAGAATACAGTGGAGCCAAAATAATATATCAGCAAACGTAAAACATAGTGAAAAAACAGCTTGATATGTTAGATGAAAATTACTGGAGTAATCGCTACCAAAATAATGATGCACCGTGGGATATGGGTAAAGTTTCTCCTCCATTAAAAGCATACTTTGAACAGCTTACTGACAAAAATATCTCCATTTTAATACCAGGCTGCGGCAATGCTTATGAAGCAGAATATCTTTTTCAGTCGGGATTTACAAATATTACATTGATAGATATTTCAACTTCATTAGTAGAAAAACTATTCAGTACGTTTTCTACATCTTTAAACACATCAATCAATATTATCTGCGGAAATTTTTTTCAATTAAACCAAACCTTTGATTTAATAATTGAACAAACATTCTTTTGCGCAATTGATCCATCATTAAGACCAACCTACGCAGATAAAATGCAGAAATTATTAAAGAATAAAGGCAAACTTGTTGGTGTATTTTTTAATCGAACATTTGAAGGAGGTCCACCTTTTAGTGGAAGCAAAGCAGAGTACGAAATGCTTTTCGAAAATAAATTCAAAATAAAAACGATGGCAGAGTGTTACAATTCCATCGGGCCAAGAAAAGGCACAGAGCTTTTTGTTATTTTACAAAAGTTATAAATGCTGAATAATATCTTTTACTGAAGCACGCTTTTTATAATCCACATCAAAAAAAGCATATTTAATTTTACCTTTTTTTCCAATGATATAGGTAGCAGGCACAGGTAAATTTGTTGAATTACTTCCATTTGCTTTTTCGAAATCAATTCCATAATTTTTGTATTTCGCAATTGTATTTTCATCAACCGCAAAATTTACTTTATAGCTTTTCATTATGGCAAGGTTCATATCTTCTATAATTGAAAAGCCAGCATTCGTTTTTTCAATTGTTTTGGCTATGTTTTCAGCAGTTTCAGGTGTTATAGCCAATACGGTTGCACCTTTCGCAATTATCATTTGAAGAGAATCGTTTACTTTTTTTAATTGTTGGTTACAGTATGGGCACCACTGTCCTCTGTAGAAAAGCATTACGACATCACCTTTTTTTAAAAGTTTTTTTAAATTCATTTCTTTACCATCCTGATTTTTGGCAGAAAACATAGGCGCTTTATCCCCAACTTTTAACCCTTCGGGGTATACAGTCTTCATCTGTGCACTTACAGCTAAAAACATACAAAGTATTACAGTTATACAACCAACCTTTTTTAATAACATAAAATCATTTTTTACTTACTACGTAAAACTAAATCTTTTCTTACAGATGCCTGTGCGAAAATATTTACGCTGCAAAATATTCGTCCAATTCATTTACAGCTACTGCAAATACGTTTTCTTATTTTTACATTTATGAATTTGGTTTACAGCGAAAATGAATTATTGTTATTTAGAAAACTATCCACCGCAGCCAAAAACTTAGGCGTAGAGAGTTATATAATTGGTGGCTTTGTGAGAGATAAAATACTGGGCAGAAATACTAAAGATATTGATGTGGTTTGCGTAGGCGATGGCATTGCGTTGGCCGAAGAAACAGCTAAGCAATTCGGAAAAGGAGTCCAGGTAAATATTTTTAAAACTTACGGTACTGCACAAATAAAATTTGAAGAAACAGAAATTGAATTTGTAGGCGCCCGTAAAGAAAGCTATCACGCTGATAGCCGCAATCCATCTGTTGTACCGGGCACGTTGCAGGATGATCAAATGCGTAGAGATTTTACCATCAATGCACTTGGAATAAGTTTAAATGAAAATGACTTTGGCGAAGTAAACGATCCTTTTAATGGATTGACAGACATTGAAAATAAAATACTAAAAACGCCTACCGATCCTGAAAAAACTTTTATCGACGATCCGCTGAGAATGATGCGTGCTATACGTTTTGCTGCACAATTGCAATTTACAATAGAACAAAACACGTTGCAGGCGATTACTGATAATGCAGCCAGAATTAAGATTATTACCAGAGAAAGAATTACAGAAGAACTGAATAAAATTTTACTCAGCAAGAAGCCATCTGTTGGGTTCGAATTGTTGTATAATACAGGTTTGTTAGAAATGATTTTTCCGCAAATGGTAGCACTTGGAGGTGCTGAATTTGTAGATGGTTATGGGCACAAAGACAATTTTTACCATACGCTGCAAGTGGTAGATAATATTGCCAACACTACAGATGATTTATGGCTGCGATGGGCCGCGGTACTGCATGATATTGCAAAGCCTGCCACCAAAAAATTTGAGGAAGGACATGGATGGACTTTTCATGGACACGAAGTCGTAGGAGGGAGAATGGTTCCGAAAATATTTTCGCAATTAAAATTGCCACAAAATGAAAAGATGAAGTTCGTTCGCAAAATGGTTGAAATGCATCTTCGTCCGATCAGTCTCACCAAGGAAAATATTACAGACTCTGCAATACGCCGTTTGCTTTTTGATGCAGGTGAAGATATTGATAGTCTTATGAAATTGTGTGATGCAGATATCACATCTAAAAACAAACAAAAAGTAAAACGTTTTCTTGAAAATTTTGAACTTGTTCGCAAGCGGTGTATTGAAGTTGAGGAAAGAGATAATCTAAGAAACTGGCAACCACCAATTACCGGAGAAATAATTATGGAAACCTTTAAGCTACAGCCTTCCAAAGAAGTTGGATTAATAAAGGATGCGATCAGAAATGCCATATTAGATGGAGAAATAGCAAGTGATTATGTTTCCGCACATGCTTTCATGCTTGAAAAAGG
>JANXTN010000198.1 GCA_025352435.1 Ferruginibacter sp.
CTGCACCAAAAATACAATCGTAGCAGCGCCCACTGGAGTAGCGGCTATAAATGCAGGCGGCGTAACACTTCACAGTTTGTTTCAATTACCGTTTCACCCATTTATACCAAGCAGCGGCGGCAAAGATGATTTGCTTGGAAAAATGAAATACAACAAACAACGCCTGCAATTACTCCGCAAAATGGAGCTGCTGATAATTGATGAGATAAGTATGGTTCGTTGCGATACGATGGATGCGATAGATACACTGCTGCGAAGTGTGCGCAGAAATTATCATGTGCCTTTTGGTGGCGTGCAATTACTTTGCATTGGAGATCTGCACCAGTTGCCACCTGTAGCTCAAAACCACGAGTGGAATATTTTGCAGGAGTATTATGCATCGCCTTTTTTCTTTGATAGCCTCGCTGTAAAAGAACAACAACCAATATTGGTTGAGCTGAATAAAATTTACAGACAAAAAGAACAGTCTTTTGTAAAACTCCTCAACAGTGTGCGAACGAATAACATGAGTGAGGATGATTTTGAAATATTGCATGAACGTTTTGTGCCCGGGTTTAAACCTGGTTTTGATGAAAAATTTATCACACTTACATCTCACAATAAACAGGCGGAATTAATTAACAACAGCGAAATACAAAAATTGCTTTCGCCACCGTATGTGTATCATGCAGAGATTGAAAACGAGTTTCCTGAAAATATTTATCCGGCAGATGCAGCGCTTATGCTGAAGCACGGTGCACAGGTAATGTTTATTAAAAATGATGTTGTAGAAAAGAAATATTTTAATGGTAAAATTGGTGTGATTTGCAAAATAAGTCAAGATAAAATAGTGGTCGATTGTGACGGGATAGAAATTGATGTGTACAGAGAAACATGGGAAAACAGTCGCTACACATTAAACAGAGCCGATGCAAAATTGCAACAGGAAGTGATAGGTACTTTTACACAATACCCATTGCGCCTCGCTTGGGCAATAACGATACACAAAAGCCAGGGACTTACTTTTGATAAGGTTATGATTGATGCTGGCGCAGCATTTAGCAGCGGTCAGGTATATGTGGCGCTTAGCCGCTGTACAAGCTTGGGCGGAATTGTATTGCTTTCTAAAATTCCATCATCAGCAATTTACAGCAACGATAATGTTTTAAAAGGGCAAAGTTCCCTCACTCACAAAGGATCGCTTGCTGAAAGATTTGAAGGAGCACGACAACTTTTTACCCAACAATTATTGGAAGATGTTTTTTCATTTACAGAGATAGACAGTGAAATTAACTCCTTGCATTTTCACATAAACCAGCAAAAAGAAAAACTGAACAATGATGCGCTGGGGTGGATCAATAATATAAAAGACACTTTTAAGATAGAAAGAATGAACGGGTTAAAATTCATCAGGCAAATAAATACTTTACTGAAAGATGAACCCGTTGTGGAAAAAAATGAAGGGCTGCAAACACGTATTGCAGCTGCGGCAAATCATTTTCTTGAAAAATTTAAAGAGCTGCTGGAAAATATAAAAACCAACCAACTTGTAACGGAACACAAAGAAACAGCGGATCTGATAAATGAATATTTAACAGCTGCAGCCATTGCTGTTTATACTAATAATTATTATCTAGAGTATTGCAAAAAAGATTTTGCACTCACTACATTTTTAAAGCATCGTATTGATTTTGCGCAGCCAAAATTTGCATTGAGTTGTTATGCAGGGAATAAGAAGAGCAGTAAGACGGACTCGCCAAACCCCGAGTTGTATGATACCTTAAAAAGATGGCGGGATATTATTTGTGGAGATGAAGGCACACCAATTTTTATGGTAGCAACGCATGTGATGCTAAAAGATATTGCTACTTATTTACCAAGAACCAGCAGAGATCTATTATTAATCAGTGGTTTTGGAAAAGCAAAAGTTGATAAATATGGCGAAGATATTTTGCAAACGGTTAATGATTACTGTGAGTTGCATAATATAGAATCTACCATAGCCACAAAACCGCCTACTGCCAGAAGAGAAAGAAAAGCAAAAGCAACGACAGAAAAAATAGATACAAAGCAAAGTACTTATGCATTGTTTAAAGAGGGGAAGACTATTGCTGAGATTGCCTCAATTAGAAACTTTGCGGTTCAGACAATTGAAGGACACCTAGCAGCTTTTATCGAAAATGGTTTGATTGATATTGCTGAATTTATATCTCCCGAGAAATATGAAACAATAGAATCTGTGATGCACGATAGAGGTGAAAAAACCTTGACCGATTTAAAACCCTTGCTACCCAATGCAAGTTTTGGCGAAATGAAAATGGTGGAAGCAGCATTGAAAGCAAAGGCAATAAAAATATAAAATTCATTAATTTATCAGAGTCTGAAAGTACGTCCTCGGGAGGAATTTTGGGAGGCCGGCCTTACCTTCCAAAATCATCCTGTACCCTTACAATATCATTCTCATCACTCGGATTGGCTGCATCAGTATGGCGCCAAATTTCTGCAACAATGCCCCAGTTCTCCATA